>JBGCFE010000123.1:0-6865 GCA_045106775.1 Halioglobus sp. | reverse complement strand
ATTCGATCTTTGAGCGCCTCAGGTGAAAAACCGCCGAACACAACTGAGTGGACGGCTCCAATGCGCGTGCAGGCGAGCATCGCGTAAGCGGCTTCGGGAATCATGGGCATGTAAATACAAACGCGATCGCCTTTTTTGACGCCGCGTGCTTTGAGTGCATTGGCAAGCCGGCTTACGTGTTGATGCAGTTCGCTGTAGCTGATGTGTTTGCTATCAGCTGGGTCGTCGCCCTCCCAGATAAACGCGGTTTGCTCAGCGCGCTCTGGCAAGTGCCTGTCGATGCAGTTGTAGCTTACATTGAGCTGCGCACCTGAAAACCACCGAGCATCGCCTTTGGTGAAGTCATAGCTCACAACCTCTTCCCACGTTTTGTCCCAAGACAGAAATGCGTTGGCCATTTCACCCCAAAATTGCTCAGGATCTTTCAGTGAGTGTTGGTACATCTCGTCATAGCGAGCGGCATCAATGTGGGCATCGCTGAAGTTAGCGGGCACTGGGCGAGTGGAAAATTCTGACATGGGTTTGGATTCCATATTTTTAAAGCGAATACGGGATGATACTGCGCCATGTGAGTAGCGCAAGCCGTATCCGTCAGGAATCTAGCAGGGTAGGTCTAGTGGCCGCCGGCCAGCATGCCCCAGTCCGAAACCGGGTTCAGCGCGAGACGCACATTGTCGATCAAGCGCGTTGGCCCCAAACGTGCAGCGGCCAGTATCGCGATTTCTTCGGTGTCTTCGGTCACAGTACGCAGGGTGCGCGCATCGCGAATGGCAAAGTAATCGGGCTCAAAACCCGCTTGCAAAAGTTTCATGCGAGCATGTGACTCAAGCTGCAGGAAGTTGTCAAAGCCACAGGCGATGGCTTCGCGGCAGCTGTTGAGCGTTTGGTGCATGATGGGGGCGATTCGACGCTGGTCGATAGAGAGATAGCCATTACGCGAGCTCTTGGCCAATCCGTCTTCGTCACGTGTGGTTGCAATGCCGATGATCTCAACGGGCATACATAGATCCACTGCCATCTTGCGTACGATAGAGAGCTGCTGAAAATCTTTTTCGCCAAAGATAGCGGCATCTGGCTGTACTATGTTGAAGAGCTTGCTGACAACGGTGGTTACGCCATCGAAATGCCCCGGGCGACTAGAGCCACATAGTGTGTCCCCCAGCTCCGGTACATGCACGATGGTTTGCGCTTCCATTCCCTCGGGGTAAATGTCATCCGCGCCTGGGGTGTACAGCACATCAACCTGTTCTTTGAAGAGCTTTTCTTTGTCTGCAGCGAGTGTGCGCGGATAAGCGTCTAGATCTTCACCGGCACCAAATTGAAGAGGGTTTACGAAGATGCTGACGACAACGACATCACAGAGCGTGCGCGCTTTGCGCACTAGATCGAGATGGCCTTCATGTAGATTGCCCATGGTGGGCACAAAGCCAATGCGCTTACCGGCGTCGCGATACGATTGCAGCGCGTTTTGAAGGGGGGTGTTGCCACTGAAGGTCCGCATACTTCATCGGTTCCTTTTCGTGATGTTGGTTGCGCTGAAACGGTTACCAAAACGGCCAGTTTTAGTGACTACTTCTGCAGCCTTAGGCCGAGGAGTATGCCGTATGGTCTGTGGGCGGGCAACGGGTTTTTTTGAATAAATCGCGCCCGATAAGGTGCAAAAAAGCGGAAATGTGACGGGGTGCTTACATTGCTGAAAATGCGATAAATTGATCGCTACTTGGGCGATCCAAAAGCGGCGTTTTGGACGCGTTAAGCTAGGAGTAGGTGTGCTCTTCTTTGGGATATTGGCCAGATTTCACTGCATCTACGAAGGCTTTGAGGCCCTCTGCAATGGTGCTCTGGCCTTCCATAAAGTTTTGCACAAACCGCGCGGTATGCTGCGAAAGTCCCAGCAAATCGTGCATTACCAGCACCTGGGCGTCGGTGCCAGCGCCTGCCCCTATGCCGATGACGGGAATGTCCAGTTTCTCACTGATGTCTGTAGCCAGAGGTGCCGGTACGCACTCCAGCACTAGCAGGCTGGCGCCGGCATCCTGAATTTCAACTGCGTCTGCAAGAATGGATTTGGCTTCTTTTGGCGTGCGGCCCTGCACCTTGAACCCGCCAAAGGTATTTACCGACTGTGGTGTCAGGCCCAGATGCGCGCACACGGGAATGCCGCGCTCTACCAGGCTGCTGATGGTGTCGCTGAGCCAGGTGCCGCCTTCCATTTTTACCATTTGAGCGCCCGCCTGCATTAGCCGGGTCGCGTTCACCATGGCATCTTCTGTGGTGGCATAGCTCATGAAGGGCATGTCTGCGATAACCATAGACTGGGGCTGGCCGCGGCACACACAGGCGGTGTGGTAAGCCATGTCATCCATGGTGACGGGAATGGTGCTGTCATGGCCCTGTAGAACCATGCCCAATGAATCACCGACCAAAATCGTCTCAGCACCGGCTTCACTCACCAGGTGTGAAAAGGTGGCATCGTAGGCGGTGATACAGACGAACTTCTCGCCGGCCGCTTTCATTTTATCCAGGGTGCTGATCGTAATCTTGCCCATGGCTTCTATCCTGTGTGACGGCCCTGCTTGCGGAAGCTGACGCTATTCGAAAAACGTGGGGTTGAAATAATGGCGACCACTGCGAATATCCAGCATGTAATCTACCAGGTGTTTATAGTCCGTCTCACTGTGCGCCAAATCGATCTCGCTGGCGTTCACGATGAGCAGCGGAGCGTCATCGTAATATAGAAAGAACTCACTGTACACTTCGTTGAGACGCTCTAAATATTCCTTTTCTATGCCCTGTTCGAAGGCTAAGCCACGTGACTCTATGCGTGACAATAGGACATCGGTGGGGGCCTGCAGGTAGATCACTAAGTCTGGTTTGGGGGCGTCAATAGTGAGTTGCTGGTAGACCTTTTCATAGAGTAGGTACTCATCGTGATCCAAATTGACGCGAGCAAACAGTGGGTCTTTTTCTATTAGAAAATCGGCCACGCGCACCGGCTCAAAAATATCGGCCTGGCGCATATCCTGAATTTTCTGTGCACGCTGGAAAAGAAAAAAGAGCTGTGTGGATAGCGCTGCGCGTTCGCGATTGTTGTAAAACTTTTCCAGGAATGGATTGTCTTCAGCATCTTCCAGCAGCGTGGAATAGTTAAAGCTTGCAGCCAGCTTTTTGGTTAGCGTCGTTTTACCGACGCCAATGGGGCCCTCTACCGCGATGAAGGCGGGGGGTGTGCGACCCTTCAGCTCTATATTGATTGCGCGATTGTCAGTCATTGATGAACGTTACTTGCGTTATCTTCTGGGCTGCCCGTATGGCCGTCATGTGAAGCAATATGTGTTTCCGTGGTTTTGATGATAGTGCTCGTTGGCAACTGGTCGATGAAAGCGCCGAGATCAAAGCCCGCCGCCAGCAAGGCTTCAGTGTCGCTGATTTCACGTAAAGGATACAACACGAAATCTCGCTCGTGCATTCTTGAATGTGGCACGCACAGGGTAGGGGTATTGATGCTCTGGCTGCCGTACAACAGAATATCGAGATCTAGCGTGCGCGGCCCCCAGCGCTCTTCCCGTTTTCTGCCCTGTTCGCTTTCTATCGACTGTAACAGTGTCAGTAGTGCCTCAGGTTCAAGGCGGGTGTGAATCAGTGCGGCTGCATTGAGGTAATCTGGTTGCTCACCAGGCCCAACCGCTTTGCTGCGGTAGAAGGAAGACACGCGGACAAGTTGCGTCTCTGCGTTGCCGGCCAGTGTGTCCAGTGCACTGTGAAGTTGCTGTGAAGGGTCTTCTAGATTACTGCCCAGAGCGATATAGGCGGGGACGCTTTTACTCACTGGGTTTGCGGCGGCGTGGCTTGCGTTTGGAGTTCTTGCCTTTACCAGAGCCTGTTAGTTTGAGGCGCTCTTCCATCGACAGCGTTTGAAAGTGCGTCCACCATTCACCACTGTCACCGGAGATTTCACCGGCCTCTTCGCGTAACAGCAAAAAGTCATAGGCTGCGCGAAAGCGCCGATGGTCAACCAGTTCAGCAGCCTTGCGGCCGGTGCGCCTTTGCAGGCGCAGCTGAAAATCCCAAATTTCTCGCATGGGTTGGCTAAATCTGCGTGGAATAGAAACATGCCGAACCGCTTCACCAATGGCCTGATGGCTGGCAGTGTGCAGCGCTTCCATGGGCGATTGTCCGCGCTCTTCGAGGGGTTCAGCCAGCTCGCGGGCTACCGGCCACAACAACGCGGCTAGAATAAAAGCAGGCGTGACGGGTTTGCCCTGGTGAATGCGCGCGTCGGTATTTCGCATTGCGGCGCGCACAAGGGCCAGAGCAGTCTCATCTTCTAACAGGCTGTCATTGGTGTCTGGGAACAAATATTGGAGCAGGTCGTATTCGAGTAGTTTTTCTAAGGTATTGGCGGCGTAGCCACCCAGAAACAGTTTTAGAAATTCGTCGAATAGGCGTGCAGCGGGTATTTCTGCCAGCAGGTGCGCACAGCGAGGGATTGCTGCGGCAGTCTCTGTCTCAATATCAAACTCCAGCTTTGCTGCAAAACGCAGCGTGCGCAGCATGCGCACGGGATCTTCAGTGTAGCGCTGCTGTGGCTCTCCGATGACTCGAATGAGTTTGTTCTCTAGGTCTTGCAGGCCGTTAACCTGATCAAACACCTCAAATTTACCTGAGTCGTAATACAGAGCGTTAACGGTTAAGTCGCGCCGAACGGCGTCTTCAACCAGCGTGCCGTAGACATTGTCGCGCAGCAGCAGGCCGCTGGCCGATTGGCGCGATTGGTTGTCCTGCGATTTCTCTTTTCGCTTGTGGTTGCCACTGCCTTGTTCACTGCCCTGTGTGGGCTTGTCGCCCCCGGAGTGATGCCCGCGGAAGGTAGTGACCTCAATGATCTCTCGGCCGAACCGTACGTGAACAATGCGAAAGCGCCGGCCAATGATGCGCGAGTTTCTGAACAGATCGTGTACGGCCTCGGGCGTGGCGTCTGTGGCGACATCGAAATCTTTAGGGGAGCCGCCCAGCAGCAAGTCGCGAACGGCGCCGCCGACCAAGTAGGCCTGGTGCCCTTGGTTGCGCAGGCGAGACATTACTTTCAATGCGCTGTCGCTAATGTTTGATCGGGATATGCAGTGCTGATCCCTAGGGATGACGTTCAAGCGTGTTTTGGCCTGTAGCGGTCTCTGCGAAGCCGCGAAGTTTACCACGGTCTGGCGAGAATACGGGTGTGAAAATACGATTGGAGCCCTAAATGAATAATGGGGAAAACAATGTTTTCCCCATCCAGGTCTCTTTGCGGAGTTTTATTTTTATTTCTTAGCGTTGTTATTGTTAGTTGGCCCTATCGCGCAACTGCGCTGCGGCAAGCTCGCCGCCACTTTGAGAAATTCGGGGGAAGGTGTCTTCCCCGTCCAGATCCATAGCACTGCGTATTATTGTTATTACGGTATCTGTTATTTTTATTGTTTGTACCGCGCTATACAAAGCACCTGTCATGCCAAGGTTGATAAAGTTCAATAAAAACAAATAGATAAGAAATTTCAGGCTTGAGAGGGGGAGTGAAACATCGACACTTTGTTACCAATATACTCTGGCAATCGGCGCTGAGCGCGCCGAGGTAACGCTTGTTACGCCTCGGAAGAGGCGCTTTTACGGCGACTGCCTGAACCGCCCTTACTGCGAGGAATGCCCAGTCGTTGGCGTCGTTCCCAGAGGCATTTGCGCGAAACGCCCAGCTTTTGAGCCAGTTCGGTCTCGCTCATGGAATCCTGATGCTCCAGAACGAAGCGCTGAAAGTAGTCTTCCAGTGATAGATCTTCCTGTGGATCGGCCAATTCGGTTGTCATCGGACGCATGGAGTGCGTAATGCCCTGTTCGCCGCGAATGCGATTGATATTGACCAGCTCGAGGTCGATTCCCAGCACGGCGTTATCGATTTCGTCGGTAGCCGACAGAATAACCGCGCGCTCTATCGCGTGCTCTAGTTCGCGCACGTTGCCCGGCCATTGATAGGTGGTGATCGCTTGAATAGCGCGAGGCGAGAGCGTCATGTTGTCGCGGTTCATACGCTCTGTCTGCGTCTTCAGCATTTTCTCTGCCAGGTGCAATATATCTTTTCCGCGTTCTCGTAAGGGGGGTAGCGATATGCGCAGTACGTTAATGCGGTAGTAAAGATCTTGCCTAAACTGGCCTTCAGCCGACAGCGACTGGAGGTTGCGGTGCGTAGCGCAGATTAATCTAACGTTGACCTTCCGTGAGTGCACCGAGCCGATGCGGCGTATTTCGCCTTCCTGTATGAAGCGGAGTAGGCGTGCCTGTGCTTCCATGGGTAGCTCGCCGATCTCATCGAGAAACAGTGTGCCGCCATCTGCCGCCTCAATGAGGCCCATGCGGCTGGCGTTAGCGCCGGTAAAAGCGCCCTTTTCATAGCCAAATAGCTCCGACTCAATGAGCGTTTCAGGGATAGCAGCGCAGTTGACTGAAATCAGTGTTTTCGCCGCGCGTAGGCTGTTTTCGTGAATGCTGCGTGCAACCAGTTCTTTGCCGGTGCCAGTTTCACCTAGAACCAGCACGGTGGAATCTGTTGGCGCCATACGGTCGATGTGATCGAACAGTGTGTGCATGGCAGGGCAATTGCCGATGATGCCTGTGGATTTTGCGGGTGTTGCAATTTTAGTGGGGGCGTCTGGTGTTTGGCCGGTAGGGTGCTCGGCAATAATCCGGGCAACGGCGCTCACCATATCGCCGTGGTCGAAAGGTTTGGCAATGTAGTCGACGGCACCCATACGCATGGAGTCAACCGCCGAGCGCAGGCTGGCATAGCTGGTCATAATCAAAACGGGTACATCGCCTGCCTTTTTAATCAGATCAGTAC
>JBGCFE010000122.1:0-15386 GCA_045106775.1 Halioglobus sp. | reverse complement strand
GAAACGCCAACCGATATTACGCTGTCTGCGGATAACGTAAACGAGAACGCGGTGGGTGGCACTGTAGTGGCAGAGCTGTCTGCCACAGATGAAGATGGCGGCGAGAGCTTTACTTACGATCTTTCTGATGATTCCGGACTTTTCGAAATCTCGGGCGATCAAATCGTGGTTAAGGAAGGAGCAGATATCGATTTCGAGTCGGACGATACCCACGAGATCAGCGTGCAGGTTACCGATTCGGGAGGAAACACCTACACCGAATCAGTTTCCATTAGTGTTAACGATATTTCTGAAAATGTTGGGCCAGTTGCGAGTGACGATACCCTAACAAGTTCGTTTACAGCTGAAAACGCAACTATCGCAGTCGAGATCAACTTTGATGACGGTGTGCCAGACGCTGCTCGGGGCTCAATCACTGCTGAGGGTTCTGGCCAGGTGGGCGGCGCTGCCGATTTTTCGAGCGCCAAGTTAAGTGTTGAAGGAATCGATCTGAGTGGAGAGGCCGGTGACAAGACAACGGTTTCTATGTGGATTCAAGGCAACCCAGAAGGTAGTTGGGAAATGCTGGCTGCGTCCGATATTCATGATTTGACCTTGTACGATGGCAATATCGGTTTTAACACAGGCGTGGGTGATTTGTTTGGAAGCGATGCGAGTGAACTTGCTGATGGCGAGTGGCATCACGTGGTGGGAATTTTCACAAACGGAGACTACACACAGAACAGTATCTTTATTGACGGTGTGGCACAGGAAATGTCTCAAATCCGTGGCTCACAGTATGCCCCGCGGGCCAACATTGATACCGACGATGGCACTATGCACTTCGGAAGCTGGGGTGTGCACGACGGGTATCGCTTTACCGGCAGCATGGATGAAATAAAGGTATTCAATGGCGATTTGAGTTCGGACGAGGTCAGCGCCTTGTACGATATAGAGGCGGGTCATAATCACTGGCAAAACAGCGGGCAGGGTGGTGCACAGGAAGATACTGCTCTAGTTATCGACCCCAACGAGCTAATGGCCAATGATGTTGATGCCGATGGCGATGCATTGACTATTGTTGCGGTAGACGATGCTGAGCACGGTACCGTAGAGCTCAATGAAGACGGTGAAATTGTCTTTACGCCCGATGCAAACTACAACGGCGACGCCAGCTTCACCTACACCATCAGCGATGGCAATGGTGGTACAGATTCGGCGACAGTAACGCTTAATGTGGCCAGCGTGAACGATTTGCCTGTTATCGAAGTCGTTAACACGATTTCGGTGGATGAAGACGGTCAGGTGTCTGTGAAGTACAAGCTTGACGACATCGACTCAGAAAGCGTCAAGCTCGAAGGCACGTCTGAGAACGGCACAGTCACCATCAATGATGATGGCACGATGACGTTTACGCCTGATGAAGGCTTTAACGGCGATACCAGTATTACCTTAACGGCCACTGACAGCGATGGTGGTGTTACAACACAATCGATTGATGTGGATGTAGGCAAGATCAACGATGCCCCGGTAGCCAATGATCCAGCCAGTGCAAAAGTGGCAGAGGGCGGAGATGTTGTTTCCGGCCAGCTAAGCGCAACGGATTCAGATGAAGGGGCAACAGCCACTTGGTCATTGTCGGAAGGTGCAGACGCACCGGAAGGTTTTTCGCTCAATGAAGATGGCAGTTACACGTTTGACCCAGCGGATGAAGCTTATGATCACCTGAACGTTGGCGATTCGACAACGCTCAACGTGCCAGTCACTGTCACCGACGATGAAGGCGCAACGGATACATCGCAGATTCAGATCACCGTGAGTGGCACTAACGATACCCCTGTGGTTGCCAACCACGAGATCAGCACCCAGGAGGGTGGTGCACCGGTTAAGGGTTCGCTTCCGGCGACTGATGTCGATGACGGAGCGCAGCTTACCTTTACTGCCAGCGGTAAGACGCCAGATGGCTTTACGCTGAATGACGATGGCAGTTATGAATTTGACCCTGCAGATTCCGCGTATGACGGCTATGGAGCCGGTGAGAGTCACACCGAGGCGGTTACCTATACGGTCACTGATGAGCATGGTGAAAGCAGTGATGGTGTGCTCTATGTTGGCGTAGAGGGTACCAATGACAAAGTAAGCATGGTGGTAGACACCGATCCAGAGAACAACACCATCCCTGAGAATGCTGTGGAAGGTAGCCCTGTGGGTTTGGTAGCGAAAGCAGAAGATGCCGATGGCGACGAAGTTCGGTATAGCCTTGTGGATAGTAAAGGCGATGTCGTCGAGGATGGGCCATTTGCGGTAGACGCAAAAAGCGGAGTGGTAACCGTAAATGATCCCAGTCAAATCGACTACGAAGATTCAACCTCCCATGATCTGAATATTCAGGCGACGAGTGCAGATGGGAGCACGAGCCAGCAGGCGTTTGGCATTCAAGTAACCGACGTGAATGAAAACGTTGGGCCGGATGCAAATAATGATGTTGGACGTATTTGGGTTTCGGAAAGCACCAATGAAATTGTCGAAAATCTGCAGGTGGGCACCCTTGATGGTGAGCAGGCCGATGTATCGGACTGGGGTGATCTTGTGGACGGTAAAGCGGTTTTCCAAGCTGGAGACATAACCGTTACGACATCGGTGTCTGATGGCAAGCTCACGGCTTACAACCATTCAGGGAACATTGGTTTTGGTATTGGCAACGAAGACAACGAAGGTTTAGATAAGTCAGAAACTCTCACGGTTGAAATAGACGGGGCGGATGCTAACCGTGTTGAATTTACGCTTAGCGGACTAGGGGGTTGGTTTGATAAAAGCAGCGATCATGCAACGGAGGTACAGATAACGGCCTATGACCAGAAGGGGAATTTGATTGAGACGCAAGGAGGCTATCGAGACTCGGGCAGCTATGAAGATTCCTATGCGTTTGAAACCGATACGCCCGTACAGCGATTTGAAATAACGTCAGAGGGAAGTGACGGCAACTTTGTTGTGAAGAACATGACGCTATCGGCTACAGAGACCATTGAGGTGCCCGGACATTGGGAAAATGTAACGGAAGACGGCACCATCACGATTGATGTACTAGCAAATGACACCGATCTAAATGGCGACGAGCTGAGTATTGTTGGCGTCGAAAGCCAGGTAATGGAAGACGGTGTTTTGGTCGGAACGGCTGAGATAGTTGATGTCGATGGTGTGCAAAAAATACAGTTCACTCCTGACGAATCAATGCAGAAAATGTCAGAGGGAGAAAGCCAGAAGGTTAGCTTCGAATACAAGATTAGTGATGGTGAAGGCGGAACCGACACGGCCAAGGTTAGCCTAACTGTTGAAGGCGCTGATGATGATCCGAAGATGGCTGAACCTAGCGTTAAATCCTCTGCAGGCGATGCGTCAACCGAGACAGATGAGATCAAGACCACTGACGGCGATGACAAAGTGTCTGGAACCGAGGAAGACGATGTTATCAAGGCACAAGATGGTGATGACAAAGTCGCTGGCGAGGGCGGCAACGACGAAATTCACGGTGGTGCTGGCGACGATGTGTTGTCAGGCGGTGCTGGGGACGACAAAGTCTGGGGCGGTGACGGCAACGATACCTATCTTATGAACACCGGGGGCGGCTCAGATTACTTTGATGGCGGTTCTGGTGGTGGTTGGACGGATTCCATTCAGCTGAGTGCTGACCCTGAAGACGGCGATAGTCCCTGGAGTATCACCGTGGACGGAGAGCAGGTTGAGTATGATCTGGCTTCCGGAGCACTGGAGTTGCAGCCCGATACGTCCGGCGTCATCACCCTCGCCGATGGCAGTGAGTTGACGTTCGACGGCATTGAGTCGATCAATTGGTAGGCATAGTTAGATGTACCGGTAGCTGTTGAGGTGCAGTCTCCGATTGCTCGTTAAACACTACCGATATCGAAAACCACTTTGATCGCCCCTGCGGCTCTATTGCTAGCAGTGCTGAATGCGTCTTCCACCGCATCTAGAGGATAGCGATGCGTGATAAACGCGGAGGCAATTTCAGGGTGGGTGTGCAATATCGTTCTCGCTTCATCAAAACTACGTCTTGGGCTTTTGCAGTGATATCCCATCGCCGGCACAAGCTCCGCTTCTTTCATACAGAACGCTGGCGGTAGCTCTGTGGCCTCCCAAAAGGTACCTAACAACGCGATACGGCCTCTGGGTTTCACGTGTTCGATAGAGCTGCGCAACGATGCTGCACTACCCACTGCGTCTATAACCAGGTCATAAACAACGTCATAGCGCTCTTGTGAATCTAGCGCTGCAGTAACATTGCCTCCAAGTGCGTCAGCCGCCTGCTGTTGGTGCGGGTAGCGCGCGCTAATGTCATAAGCAATACCGCGAGCGTGCAATACCGCGCCCGCCGCTAACCCTATCGGCCCCGCACCCACAATCAGCACCCTGTCACCCTCGCGTACTTTTGCGCGATCTACGCCATGTACTGCCACGGCCAGCGGTTCTACCAGGCTAGCGTTACGAATATCCATCCCTGTAGGTAGTTCAATCAGTTTCTCCGCCGGCACATTGACGTACTCAGCCATCCCGCCGTCGCTTAACACGCCCAGGACGGTAAAGGCGGTAGCGCAATGCACAGGTTGTCCCGAGTCACAAAAGCCGCAACTGCCGCACCCCATCATTGGCTCGATCGCCACTGCTCGGCCATCGTCCGTGATGCCCGCAAACTCGTGGCCGATGATGACATCGCCGAAGAAACCAGCATTCATCATGTGGATGTCGGAGCCGCAAATAGAGGATGACACCACCTTTACCCTAACGCCGTTTCCGGTGGGCTCCGGTGTATCAATAAGCACCGGTGTTCTGTCAATGACTTTTATGGCTTTCATGTTGTTTGCCTAAAGGGTGACTAGCACGGGGTACGCTTGCAAAGAATAGTACACAGGCGGTAGTGTAACTCAAACCTTAGGACATCAGCGCCATGATTGATCAACGTACCCGTAGCGAAGACAGCATTGTTTTTACACCACCGTCAGCGTTCTTTGGTGGCCAATTCCAAACGCTGGTAAGCCAAGGCAGTGCATTGATAGCCCCCTGGCTAGAAGCCAAAAAACTCAAGCCGTTCATGGTGGAATGTGACGGACAGTGCTGGTTGTTACAAATTGAAAATGGCCAGCCTACGGTGCGTGTTGTTTTAGATAGTGATGCAACGCTGGAGGAGGGCGCTCATCTACGAATCAATGCCGACGATTTTTCGGGTTTGGTGAATGATCTGTACACACCCACCACGTTTTTCTCTGGCGGCGATCTGGATATGCCTCGTGGGCATGTCGGCCATTTCATGAGCTGGTGGCTGTTGCTTCGCGCCTTGATCGATAAGCGGCCATTGCATGTGCCTGGCATGATCGATTTCTCTGATCTTAATGGCGGTGAGCTGGATCTTACCCGCAGCTTTAGCCTAGAAGATTCAATTATAGAAATGAGGCACTTTTTGGAAACCGCGGGTTTTTTGCATCTACGCGGTGTGTTTACTGAAGATGAAATGGCAGCGGTGTCTGCCGAGATGGACGCAGCCCATGGCAGTTACCATGAAGGCGACGGCAAGAGTTGGTGGGCCAGCACTGCTGATGGCAAGCGCCAACTCGTGCGCATGCAATCTTTTGATCAGCGTTCGCCAGCAACGGCAAAGCTTTTACAAGAAGCGCGGTTTCAAAAGATTGCAGATATTCCCGATGAAAATTTTGTACACCAGGGCTTAGAAGACAATGTTATCGAGGCGCTATTCAAACCCATTGGTGTGGTTGAAGGTTTGTCAGATCTACCGTTTCATAAAGACTGCGCTCAAGGTAGGCACAGCTTCGACTGCTGCTTAATGATTGTGGGTATTTCGGTGACTGGAGCCGGTGCAGAGTCTGGACAGTTAGGTGTTATCGCGGGTTCTCATCGCGCGTTAATGCCGCCGTCGATGTTGAGCGATCCGCACGCGTTTGGCTTGCCAGTGGTACCGCTGCCTACTGACACAGGTGATATCACAGTTCACCTCAGCTGCACTCACCACGCGGCCTATGCGCCTACAGAGCGAGAGCGCAGAGTGATGTATACCAGCTTCCGTTTTCACGACGTTTCGGTGGCTACCGATAATGATTCACGGGCAAAGATCAGCAAGGCGCGGGAGAGCGCTTACACTAGGCTTTCTGATAAATGAAACTCAACGCAGATTTTACACAGCGTATTGTTGTCAAGCCCGACGACTACCAATGGGTTCCCTCTCCCATGCCAGGGGTAGAGCGGATGATGCTAGACCGCATTGGCGACGAGGTTGCGCGCGCTACATCCATAGTGCGGTATGCACCTAATAGCCGTTTTTCACCACACGCCCATAACGGTGGCGAAGAGTTTCTAGTGTTAGAGGGCGTATTTGCTGATGAGCATGCAAAGTACCCAGCGGGAACGTATGTGCGAAACCCCATCGGTACTGCGCATACACCTGTCATAGGCGATGAAGGAGCAACGATTTTTGTCAAACTGCATCAGTTTGAGGCAGGCGATACAGCGCAGTTAGCCATCAATACGAACTCTGAGCAATGGCGTCCGGGTTTGGTTGATGGGCTAGAGGTTATGTCACTACATCAGCATGGCGCGGAACAGGTGGCGCTGGTGAAATGGGCGCCCAACACCCAATTTAACCCGCACCAGCACTGGGGTGGTGAGGAAATATTGGTGCTGGGGGGCGTGTTTCACGATGAGTTTGGCCAGTACCCCGCGGGCACCTGGATTCGCAGCCCACATCAGAGCGAACATACGCCCTTCACGCGCGAGGAGGGCGCGCTAATTTATGTCAAGGTTGGGCACTTGAGTTAGTGCCCTCGTGGATCAGCTCGTAGACTAAAAATCGTAGCCAATCGAAAGCCCATACTCGAAGCCGTTGTTATGCTTACCGGTAAGCACGGGGGCAACATTCGGGTCGCCATTGGGCGTGGGGAAGGGGAGTTGGTTGGGCATTTCATCGGTAATATTTTTGCCCCACAAGGTCACAGAGAGGCCATCTCGCCGCACGCCCACGTTTAAGTTTACAAAGTTCACAAAGTCGTTGAACCGATCAGTCACAATGCCATCACCCTCTGATTGCGACATCCAGTTCCACGATACCGTGGAAAACAGGCTCCAGTCTGATTCCAGCGCCTTGAAATAACTCAGCTGCGTGTTGGTATTCCACTTTGGCGCGATGGTTAAGTCGTTGCCAGAATCTTGTGGGCAGTACAATTCGCCCACGGGGTCGTTGGTCTCAAAGGAGCAAAGTTTATTGTTCCACTCTTCCATAGTCGCGTCGAAATAGGCAGCGCGAAAATCTAAAAACCACTCATCGTTAATCACGTACGAAACATCAAACTCTACGCCCTTGGTAACAACCTCTTCGGCATTAGTGAAGGCCAGCGTATAGATAGCGCCGACGACTAGCAGCTCAGGATCATTTGGGTCGGGATTACGAATAATGTGGTCGTCAAACTGCTGATAAAAAATGGCCAGGTTGTAGCGTAGGCGCTTGTCCAATGCGCTGCCCTTTATGCCGACTTCAATTGCAGTCGACACCTCTTCTTCAAACGAAAGTAAGTCTTGTACCGTTATGCCAATTTTTTCTGAGTTCAGCACTTCGCCTATGGCGCCAATCGCTGGCAGGTAAGAGTTGATGCCGCCTTGACGATAGGCGTTGTCGATCGCCAAATAGGCCGTGGTGTTTTCGTTTGCAAAATAGTTGAACTTGATGCTCCAGGAGAGATGGCTGAAATCCAGATCTTCGTCCAGCTCGCCGTTAAACCCCGCTAAATCTGCAAAGCTGTTGTACTCCTGCTTATTGTCGTCGTAGCGCAGGCCCAGGCTGGCATCCCATTGGTCGTTGATGTGGTAGGTGAAGTTACCAAAGGCGGCTGCGCCAAAGGTTTCTTCGAGCACATCGTTGGGGAACACATCGCCCTCAAGGGTAATGTCGGTTTTGGATTCGGTGGTGGTGTCTACCAGATAGATGCCTGCAACATAGTCGAATAAATCACTGGTATTTGAAAATCGGAGCTCTGCGGTGTATTGCTCTGAGTTTAGGTCGAACTCCACCTTGCCCGGGTCGTCGGTGATCCAGGGGGTTTGAATTTGAACGAGAGAAGTATCGAACTCTTGAAATGAGACGATAAAGTCAATGTCGGCGTTTTCACCATTCCAACGATAATTAGCGGCAATGTCTTTTACTTCGGTAGATGATTGGCTGCGGCTTGGGCTAAACACTTCGCGGTTATTGAATTCGGCGAAAACAGCCGGTGTGGGGTTGGTGCCCCCCGTGCCGGGAATGATTCCCTCGAAGGCGCGGAAGCTGTAGAAGTCATCAAGGTCTTTGTAATTAACTGTCACATTAAGGTCAGACTGATCGCTTATTGCGAATAGCGTGCGCGCGCGAAGTGAAGCGTGTTTTTTACCACCGGTCGTGTCGTCTTGCGAGACGGGGTTGATCATATCAATCGCACCATCGGTATCGGCGTAAACGGCAGCAAAACGAGCTGCTACTTTATCGTCTACTAACGGCACGTTAACCGCACCCCTTATATCTACGGTGGGTTCACCATTGCTGGCAAATTGAGAGTAGGAGCCAAGAGCAAATCCTTCTACACCTCCGAAAGAGGGAGCAACGGTGGTAATATTGTATGCGCCCGACGGGGCGTTCTTGCCATACAGCGTACCTTGCGGGCCTTTCAGTACCTCTAGCCTTTCAACATCAACCATGGTGCCAAACACCGCGCCCGGTTGCGCGGCAGCCACCTCATCAACAAACAAGGGTACGCCCTGCGCTATCTGGGCGAAAAATCCGGGCCCAACCCCGCGTACCGTGATAGAGGCGAGCGCGGAGCTGGCGGCATTGACCGACACGCCAGGGGTCAAGGCAACGGTTTCGGAGAAGTCGAAGATCAAGTTGCGTTTTATGTCTTCTGCGCTAACCACGCTAATGGATATAGGTACATCCTGAATGCTTTGCGTTTTCTTTTGCGCGGTGACCAGTATTTCCTCTACCGTCTGGCTAGCACCAGCCTGGCCCAGTGCGAAGGACGAAAAAACAGTGGGCGCCAGGCCCAGACATACAGTTGCAGCGGTAAGCGGTCTTATGAGAATTATCACGAATATCTGTTTAGTCTTATTATCAGTGTCTCATTGTACGACATAACATTTGCTGGGAAAAAGCACATGGCCAATTTTAGGGCATGGCGAACTAGTGGTTGAGTGGTACTGGATTTGTAACCCGTTAATGATTTAACGTGTGGGGTCTAAAATTTGTTGATTTCAATACAGGTGTAGAAAATGTCTGAATGCCCCTTTGCAAATATTATGGAGCCCACGTATCTGGGCGATGGCTTCAACGGCGCCGATGTGGCCGAAATTCGCGCCGCCGGGCCCGCAGTAAAAATAGATGATCCTTCTACCGGCGTTCCCTACTGGGCCATTACTCAGCACGCCGCTATCGATTTTGTGTCCAAAAATAACGATTTGTTTTCGTCGCGTATGCGCACTGCTATTCCAATGGAGTTTGATCAGGAAATGGTAGACGCCGTCCAAAGCCAGATGTTTATCAATCTCGATCCGCCAGACAATATCGATTACCGCAAGCTTATTCGCGATCACTTTACGCCAGCAGCTGTCGCGACATACGAACCTAGAGCGCGCGCCTATGCCAAAGAAGTGGTAGATCGTATGGAGGGTAAAACATCCTGCGAGTTCGTGACCGAGGTGGCAGCGGAGCTGCCACTACTGATGATTCTCGATTTCTTTGATATTCCGGCAGAAGATCGTCACAAAATATTTGGCTGGACCAACACGATGATGTTTGGTGATGACCCGGATGTATCAGGTGGTCGCGAAGCCGCCGATACTGCTTCACTGGAGCTGATGCTTTACGCACACGAGCTAGCCGGCAAGTATCGAAACTCCGATGTGAAAAACGTCAGCAGCCAGCTGTTGAACGGTGTTATTAACGGCGAGCCGGTGTCTGATGAAACGTTTGGCTGGATTTTCTTAATGATCATCGTGGCGGGGAATGAGAGTACGCGTACCACAATATCGCACTCCATTCGTAACCTCATCGAAAACCCTGAGCAGTATCGCTATCTGCAGGAAAACCCAGAAAAGATTGAAGACGCGATTTTTGAAATGCTGCGGTACAACCCGCCTTTCATTTGTATGCGGCGCACTGCAACGCAAGACATAACGGTACCTGAGTTAGATAATGCACCCATCAAGAAGGGTGACAAAATTATTATGTATTACCCCGGTGCTAACCGCGATCCAGAGGTGTTTGATGAGCCTGAGGCGTTCGATGTGCATCGCGCAGAACGTCAGGATCTGAGCAGAGACATCAGGTCATTTGGCATCGGTCGCCACAATTGCTTTGGTATGAATTTGGCCAAGATGGAAATGAAGGTAATGCTGGAAGAAATTCTCTCACGCATGGATAACCCTCAGTTCAATGGCCCAGTGGTGTACATGAAATCTAATTTTGTTCAGGGTATTAAAGAAATGCCCATCACCTTCCAGATGCGCGACGCTGGCTAGTCGCGCAACGTTTTTTATTTTTGTCGCAGCTTTGCGACATTCTGAAATGCTAAAACACTAAAATACGCTACTAAATACGTAGTCTACGCAGCACTGCACAAAAAAAGCCGCGCTGCAATTGGCCATATTTCCGATGAACCTCCCGTCCTAGAAATGTTCTCATTCTTACAGGCGCAGTAAGTCCACAACTAAAGCAATCGTGGCAGCGCACTATGGAACTCGTCCTTCCACCCAGTGGTAGCTAAAGGCTTTGCCGCAACAGCCGATAGATAGACGGACTTTACCGAGGTTACATCATGAAAATGCAGTTTCGCGCCTTTTTTACCGTGCTGATGGTACTTTGCACAGGCGCTTTTGAAGTGCTCGCCGATAATTTTCCATCGGAACTAAGCGATTGTGACAATACCACCAGTGCCAATGGTGGATTTGATACCAGTATTTGCTGGGTGGGAGGTGACCTGGTACCGCCACCTGAACATGCTACTGGGCCGCTGCCCAATGGTGGCATGCAGCCGATTGCTATATCCAAGCACAATCACTGCTCGGGCAAGCTGCAGCTGCAGCTGTTTCTCCCAGGCTCAAACCCTGTGCCAACCAATAACACCAAACCTGATTTATCCAGCCAAGGCTGCAAGGTCGCCGTTAATGTGGGCCCCGGGCACTGGCCAGATGTTGCTCTGTGGGGCGGAAACATGGATCAGGGGGCGCACTATTTTAGTGACAACTATTGGCGGCGCGTGCGCTGGGCTGTTTCGCTGGCGCTTGAGGCCTATTTAGATGAGATCGACTTTGGGGCCGGAGGGCAGGCGTTTTGTCTATCGATAGGTGCCAATACCTGCATGGCCATGTTGATGAACATGGAAGAGGGTGAGCTGGAAACGCCGATCGCCAATTGGATGACCAACTATTTCATGATCAACGGCATCACAATGCCCGAGAAAGTACTCGAGGGGCGCCCGCTGGCCGCAGCACAAATGGAAGGCTATGACGTAGAGCGTTTGTCTTTTGAGGCCAGGGCAGCTTCGGGAATGCTTGATAATAAATACTTGCGCATAGATTGTTCGTCGGACGACTTTAAAACGCGAGCTCCTAGCTGTGATCCAGAGATTATCGAGCTGGCTAACAAACACGGTATTCATCTAGTAATGACGGTGACGGCCAAGCAGCACAACATCGACTGCAATCAATACAATCTGCCATGCACTGAGCGCTATCCGCACGGTGAGGGAGACGCATACAGGCCTGATAGCGTTTACGTGGCCATTGTGAATTCAACAGCAAACCGCATGGGCGATGTAGGACACAATAACCTGGGCCTGTACTTCGATCATGACCATGAATACCAGCCTGGTAGAACGTTTGTGACCGATTCGGTAGGAGGGCTTGTTCTGCCCTTCAAGTACGAGCCACTGACCGACATCGGCTTTGGTGTCGATCAACCGAACAGGGCTACATTCGATACTGTTATTCGCAATTCGCGGAAATTTAAGATTCTGAAGGAACGCTGGTACCGCTGGCGTTTTTATTCGAGCACACAGGATTTCGTGCAAGGTTATGTGCAGGCTGCGGAAAACGGCGAGCTGAAAATTGAAGGGCTTTCAATCGATGCCTTTGATGGCAAAACGCTGGTAATTCAGCGATCTGGCTTACCCGCTGATTTGCTGCCGCAAAACCCAGCCATTGTGTATACGGAACAGCCCAGGAGCGGCGAACCGGTGCCGGGTACACCGCTTGAATCTGCGGGAAACTGGGATCACGCGTGGGATGTTGGGCGTCTGATGGGCGGTATGGCAGAGAGTGATGTGATTCTTGATTACCTCAATGGGGTGCGCCAGGTAATTCACAGTTGTACTAATTCTCCCAAGATATGTTTCGCAGACGATGCCAAGGTATCGCCCGATGGTACTAAGGTGGCATTCACCGAGTGCCTCGGTGATCAGCTCGTCAATGTGAAAGCATTCTTCACGCCGTACGATACCGGCGGGAAGGATATTCAAAAACTAACCGAATGTCGCTTATGGATGTATGACATTGCAGCGGATACTAAAACGCGTCTTACCGCAGGACACATGGATCGGACACCTGAGTGGCTCAATAACAACACTTTGGTGTTTGCGTCAGACCGCGCAGGTGATTTCGTGCCCTGGAACCCTGTTGATGCTGTACACCCTGGTAAACACTACCCGCATCACGGTTTTCATATCTACCGTGCCGATATCGCTGGCAACACGTTAACAAACTTCGAAAATCTGACGCCCCATGAATCTATGGCACTGAACCCGGAAGTGCTGACTACCGGTGAAATCGTTTATTCCGCCTACATGGGCGGTGGCGTTCGTGGCAAGTTCAATACGTCACCGCGCAATGCCTGGTATATCGCGCGCATGGACGCTAACGGCGCCAATGGCGCTGCTGAGCTGGGCTTTCACGAATCGCCTGTGCTTGAAGCTAGAACGTTACTGCCCAATGTAGATCCCACCCGTCGGGGTACTGATAGCGGGCAGAAAGCGCTGCGCGGTGTGGCAGAAACGTCACGCGGTAAACTCAAAACCGGTAACTACTATCGTAACAATCATACCGGTATGGGCGGCGATATTTACTGCCATGATGATGACCCTGGAGAGGGCGTATTACGTGCTGCAGACGTAGCGGGAGCGGCTGTGCCGTCCACAACGCTGGGTAGCGGCCACTTTGCACCTTCAACATTGCGCAACTGTACGCCCTTTGCCGAGTCTCAGGATGCCGCGCCGAAGTATCGCAATACTGGGCAAGCCTACGGTAAGGCCGGTTACCCAGCGGCGCATACCAATGCACCGTACATGTTCACCTGGTTCCGTGGCTCCTGTTACGCGGGCGCTTTTGAGTGGAATACTGTGACAGAGCACGGCGGCGAACTGCCTTGCCATCGTGTGATTGCATTGGCGCATGTAGAGCAGATTACTGATCCGTTCTATGCTGAACAAGTGAGCGTTATCTCTTCAGACCCTGGTGTGCATCGCTGGGGTGCGCAGCAGGTGACGACGTATGAGTCGCTCTATGGCCAGCCACTGCCAACACAAATACCTCGCTTGGATGCCTTTGGCCAGACATCACTGGCGGTGGTCAATATGAAAGCGCACGGGTCTTTTGCGATTCCAGGCAAGGAAAGCAAAGAAGAGCGTGAAACATTCTCCGGCAATGTGGATGCCAATTACACCACCGACGTAGCAGAGTTTTGTACGACGTACGTGCAGCCCAAGAAAACGCTCCCTACCGAGTTCGGATATGACCATTTGGAGACCACGTGCTCGCCATTGCAGGCGGATAACTCCGTCAATCACCCTGTCGATCCTGATCGGGTGTTTCTAATGCACGCGCGTGATGCGTGGGGTAATGATCTGGCGTTCGACCACTCTCCTCACAGCCTTCGTAAAGGCGAGCAGCGCTGCTGTATGGGCTGCCATTTAGGACATGATGAGCCTAATCATACGGATGATCCTTGCGCAGCATTTGACTCAACCAATGCCGCTCGGTAAGCCTCACAGGCCGCAAACGTGACTAGCGCCGGCTTGCATTTTTTCTGAAAATAAAATGCAAGCCGATTCTTTTTGAAATGTGTATTGGTTCACACGCCAACAGCGCGTCCGCTGTAGCAAAGCGTTCTTGTTTTTATCTAACCATCTGTATTTAAACACTTTATCTGAATTTTTCTCCCCATCTGCACGGGCGATTCCGTGTGTACGACGCGTATTTTTTGATGCGGTTCACAAAATGTAACCCACCGTTCAAATTTGGTTTTCGTCAAAATCGAAACGCAAGATATAATAAATGTGAATAATTAAATAGTAACGTCATAACTTAATCACATTGCACAAAATTACCGATGAATTCGCTCTACTACTAATGCTTTTATTAAGTTCTGCAACACAGAGATGAGCCACACGCGGACTCAACCACGCAGATCGGAATGCCCCCTTCCAAACCCGACTAAAGGCGCTCGAGCATCGGCGCCGGATTTTGACGATTTACCGAGGTTGCACAATGGGGTCACGTTTTCGCAGTTTGTATGCGGCATTCATTTTACTGGGCATGACCGTTCTGTCGGCTGGTGCACAGAGCTTTCCAGCAGAGCTGGCCGATTGCGATAACATCGTAAGCGCCAATGGCCGGTTCGATACGAGCATTTGCTGGGCTGACGGTGAGTTGGTACCCCCACCGGAATATGCAACAGGGCCGCTGCCTAACAACGGCATGCAGCCTGTTGCGATCTCCAAAGACAATTCTTGCAGAGACAAACTTAGGCTTGAAGTCTATATGCCTGGCTCTAACCCGACGCCAACGAACAATACTCGGCCCGACCTCTCGAATCAGGGCTGTAAGTTAACGGTCAATGTTGGGCCCGGTCATTGGCCTGATGTTTCTCTTTGGGGCGGAAACATGGATCAGGGCGCGCACTATTTCAGCGACAACTACTGGAAGCGCACACGTTGGGCTATTCAGAAGGCGATCAGCGCTTATGAAGACGACATTGACATGGGCGCAGGCGGCCACGCTTTTTGCCTGTCTATCGGCGCGAACACCTGTATGGCCATGCTCATGAACATGGAAGAAGGAGAGGACGAATCACCCATTGCAGAGTGGATGACTAACTATTACATGATCAACGGCATCACCGTTCCAGAAAAAGTGCTGGAAGGCCGGCCTAAGGCTGCTACGCAAATGGAGGGCTACGATGTTGAGCGGCTTTCGTTTGCGGCAAGGGCAGAGACAGGGCTGCTTGATCACAAGTACTTGCGCATCGATTGTTCCTCTGACGATTTTAAAACCCGAGCGCCAAGCTGCGACCCAGACATTATTGATCT
>JBGCFE010000121.1:0-26542 GCA_045106775.1 Halioglobus sp. | reverse complement strand
AGAGATGGTCATGCCAGGTGACAACGTGCAGATGGTTGCGACGTTGATTGCGCCGATTGCGATGGAAGAAGGTCTGCGCTTTGCGATTCGTGAAGGTGGCCGTACTGTTGGTGCTGGTGTAGTAGCCAAAATCATCGAGTAACTCTCGCTTCGGCGGAATCAAAAGCCCGGCACTTTTGCCGGGCTTTTTTGTGCATGTCTGGTTGTACTGATGATTTGTCACGAGGTTCCCGGCTTGGGCTGGACAATGGTTTCCAGTAGCTCCTCGGCAATCGCTTGGTGGAAACCATTCTCCAGCCCAAGCCCCAATTCAGCGTAATTCACAGGTCATCAAAGCAAGACCAAAGGAGCGAGAAAATAGCAGCGATGTTAGAGCTCGGTGCAAGTAATGCCGCGATCACCAAGCGATTTCCGAGGAGCGACTGATTGCGGTATTACTTGTGCCGTGCGCGGAGGCTTCACTGCGACCACCTGGCTTCGAGTACCTATGAGATGATCGACTCGGTGCTAGGAATATGAACCTGAGGAGCAATATTATCCCGATAAGCCGACCTCATCTAAACCCATATAACCAAACGAAATATCAACCGTACCCAGCCCTGCACGACGTACTACAAATAATCCCTCAAGCTTGTTGACACTAGCAGGTCCGGTCATTAGAATTCGCGTTCCTTTTTCAGGGGGTCCCCTAGCGGATCTCTGGTTTTTTGTTGTTTGGAGTAAAATCTGGTGCAGAATCAACGCATTCGCATTCGTTTGAAAGCCTTTGACCACCGCTTGATCGATTCATCGACTCAAGAGATCGTCGAAACAGCGCGCCGCACTGGAGCGCAGGTTAAAGGCCCTATACCGCTTCCCACTCGTAAAGAAAAATTCACCGTGCTGGTTTCGCCGCACGTGAATAAAGATGCTCGTGACCAGTACGAAATTCGTACCCACAAGCGTCTGCTCGATATCGTCGAGCCTACTGAGAAGACTGTGGACGCATTGATGCGGTTGGATCTGGCAGCAGGTGTAGAAGTACAAATTAGTCTTGGTTAGCTGCACAGCGGCGAGTTGAGTTTGCTCATGGCGTGAGCTGTGAGTGTGTAACGCCCTTAGTATTTAAACGTATAAGGGCGGCCATAGAGGGTTAAGCCCCGTACACTAAAGAGGTTAGAAAAATGGCTATTGGCTTAGTCGGCCGGAAATCCGGTATGACACGCGTTTTCACCGAAGACGGCGTATCAATCCCAGTAACCGTAGTGGAGGTTTCTCCAAACCGCGTTACTCAAATCAAAGATGTCGATAGCGATGGCTATCGCGCGATACAGGTAACAGCAGGGAGCCGTAAGGCATCTCGAGTGAGCAAGGCTGAAGCTGGGCAATTTGCCAAGGCTGGCGTTGAGGCTGGTACTGGTTTCTGGGAATTTCGCCTGGCAGACGCTGACGAGGCGCCTGAGGTCGGAAGTCAGCTTACGGTAGACCGGTTTGAGGTTGGCCAGAAGGTTGATGTGGCCGGAAAGTCCAAAGGTAAGGGGTTTCAGGGCGGTGTTAAGCGCTGGAACTTCACCATGCAGGACGCCACTCACGGTAACTCTATCTCGCACCGGGCACCTGGCTCTATCGGCCAGTGTCAGACGCCTGGTCGTGTTTGGAAGGGTAAGAAGATGGCTGGGCACATGGGTGCTGCCAACGTAACCACGCAGGGTCTAGAGATTGTGCGCGTGGATGCCGAGAGAAATTTATTGCTTATTAAGGGCGCTGTTCCTGGTGCGCCTGGTGGTGACGTTATTGTTCGTCCCGCAAGTAAAGCAAAAGGTTAGGGGGTCTCTAACGTGGAATTAAGTGTAGTTAAGCCAGGTAGCGCAGATACGGGCACTGTGTCCGTTTCAGACGAGGCCTTTGCGAAAGAGTACAACGAAGATTTGGTTCATCAGGTGGTTACCGCTTATTTGGCGGGCGCTCGTCAGGGCACTCGTGCTCAGAAGAACCGCTCAGACGTACGCGGCGGTGGTAAGAAGCCTTGGCGCCAGAAAGGCACAGGCCGAGCTCGCGCAGGAACGATTCGTTCTCCTATTTGGCGTTCAGGTGGTGTGACATTTGCTGCGCGCCCGCAGGATCACTCTCAGAAGGTGAACAAGAAGATGTATCGCGCAGCATTGCGCTCGATTATGTCTGAGCTGGCTCGACAGGATCGTCTGGTAGTTGTTGAGAGCCTCAATGTCGACGAGCCGAAGACTAAGGTGCTCAGCAAGCAGCTTGGAGATCTGGGTCTTAAGAACGTGCTGATCGTGTCGGCTGAAGTGGGTGAAAACCTCTATCTTGCTGCACGCAATCTGCATCAGGTTGATGTGCGTGATGTAGACGGCTTGGATCCTGTTAGCTTGATTGGTCACGAAAAGGTGATGGTCACTGTTGACGCAGTGAAGAAGTTTGAGGAGATGGTGGCATGAACCAGGAGCGAATTTTCCAGGTATTGCAGGGCCCGCACATTTCTGAAAAGGCAGCCATTGTGGCTGATGCGAGCAACCAGTACGTTTTTAAGGTTGCAGTAGATGCAACTAAAGCTGAAATCAAGAAATCAGTTGAGCAGCTGTTTAAGGTCAAAGTGAGCGACGTGAATACCCTGAGAGTGAAGGGAAAGACGAAGCGCAATCGCTATGGCATGAGCACCAGGCCAACGTGGAAGAAGGCGTACGTTCGCCTTGAGCAGGGTCAAGATATTGACTTTGCTGTGGCTGACTAACTCGACTGATAACGGAGAAAGATTGAAATGGCAATTCTGAAGAGCAAGCCAACTTCGCCAGGTCGCCGCCATGTGGTTCGCGTTACGGGTGATAATCTCCATAAGGGCGCGCCTTATGCTCCTCTGCTAGAGAAGCAATCTCGCAGCGGTGGCCGTAACAACCGTGGCCGCATTACCACTCGTCATATCGGTGGTGGCCATAAGCAGCATTACCGTATTATCGATTTCAAGCGTACCAAGGACGGCATTCCTGCCAAGGTAGAGCGTCTAGAGTACGATCCAAACCGTACTGCCCATATCGCCCTGTTGTTATTTGCTGATGGCGAACGTCGATACATCATTGCTCCCAAGGGTGTTCAGGCTGGAGATTCGATTCAGTCGGGCTCTGCCGCCCCCATTAAGCCGGGCAACTGCTTGCCGCTGCGTAATGTGCCTGTAGGATCCGTTGTGCATTGCATAGAGCTTAAGCCAGGAAAAGGCGCTCAGTTGGCTCGCTCAGCCGGCGCATCGGTTCAGCTGGTTGCGCGTGAAGGTCAGTACGCGACATTGCGCCTGCGTTCAGGTGAGATGCGTAAGGTGCTGTCAGAATGCCGGGCAACACTAGGCGAGGTGTCGAATTCGGAGCATAGCCTTCGCAAACTGGGTAAGGCTGGTGCTGCTCGTTGGCGTGGTGTCAGGCCAACCGTTCGCGGTGTAGCGATGAACCCTGTTGATCACCCGCATGGTGGTGGTGAAGGCCGTACTTCAGGTGGTCGTCATCCCGTTAGCCCTTGGGGTACGCCCACAAAGGGCTATAAGACACGTAAGAACAAGCGTACGGACAATTTGATTGTACGCCGTCGTGGTAAGAAATAGAGCCTGATTTAGGCTAACGAGATTTAGAGGAAACTACTGTGCCGCGTTCATTGAAGAAAGGACCCTTTATCGATCTTCACCTGGTGAAGAAGGTTGAGGCTGCTGTTGAAAGCAACGATCGCCGACCTATTAAAACGTGGTCGCGTCGCTCTATGATCTCACCCGATATGGTGGGCTTGACCATTGCTGTTCACAATGGTCGTCAGCACATACCAGTGTTGGTCAACGAAGACATGGTTGGTCACAAGCTGGGCGAATTTGCAGTGACGCGGACGTTCCGTGGGCACATTGTGGATAAGAAAGCCAAGCGCTAGTGCGCTGGCTTAGTGAGGATTAGAGAATGGAAGTAGCAGCGAAGCTAAAAGGCGCTCAAATCTCTGCGCAAAAGGTGCGTTTGATCGCTGATCAAATTCGCGGCTTGTCGGTAGAGCACGCGTTGAGCGAGTTAGAGTTTAGTAACAAAAAGGCAGCGCACATTGTTAAAAAGATCTTGGATTCGGCGATCGCGAATGCTGAAAACAACGAAGGCGCTGACGTTGACGAGTTGAAAGTTTCCACGATTTTCGTGGACGAAGGTATGACAATGAAGCGTTTGCGCCCACGGGCCAAAGGCCGAGCTGACCGCATTCTGAAGCGCAGCTGCCATATCACAGTGAAAGTTGCGGATAGCGAAAGCTAAGTTTAGGAGAAGACCACATGGGTCAAAAAGTACATCCAACCGGTATACGCCTCGGGATTGTTAAGGATCACAACTCGATTTGGTATGCAGATCGTGACAACTACGCAAAGCAGTTGATCGATGATCTCGAAGCTAGGGCTTACATCGAAAAACTTTTAGACCATGCGTCGGTAAGTCGCGTTGTAATTGAGCGCCCTGCTCAAACCGCTCGGATTACTATCCATACGGCTCGTCCTGGCATTGTCATCGGCAAGAAGGGTGAAGATGTCGATAAATTGCGCAAAGATTTGAGCAATAAAATGGGTGTGCCAGTGCACATCAATATTGAAGAGATTAGGAAGCCAGATTTGGATGCCAAGCTGGTCGCGCAAAACGTCGCGCAACAGTTGGAGCGCCGAGTGATGTTCCGCCGCGCTATGAAGCGTGTTGTTCAGAACGCGATGCGTCAGGGCGCGCAAGGTATCAAAGTACAGATCGGTGGTCGATTGGGTGGGGCTGAAATTGCTCGCTCTGAATGGTACCGCGAGGGCCGTGTGCCATTGCACACTCTGCGCGCGGATATCGACTACGCCACCTATGAGGCCGCAACTACATACGGCATTCTGGGCGTCAAAGTCTGGATATTTAAAGGCGAAGTCATTGGCGAAGAAAGCCAGGGTGACGCTTCCAAGAAGACAGCAACTAGTTAAGGGTTACGCAGATGCTACAACCTAAGCGTACAAAATTTCGTAAGACCCATAAGGGCAGAAACCGTGGTCTAGCTCATCGAGGAAGCAAGGTGAGTTTCGGTGAATTCGGTCTGAAGGCAACCGGTCGAGGTCGCATAACAGCGCGCCAGATCGAGGCTGCTCGTCGAGCTATGACTCGCCATATCAAACGTGGCGGAAAGATTTGGATCCGAGTTTTTCCTGATAAGCCAATTACTGGCAAGCCTTTGGAGGTTCGTCAGGGTAAAGGTAAGGGTAATGTTGAGTACTGGGTTGCCCAGATTCAGCCGGGTAAAGTGCTGTATGAAGTGCAGGGTGTCTCAGAAGAATTGGCTAGAGAAGCCTTCGCGCTTGCAGCGGCCAAGATTCCCGTTGCAACAACGTTTGTTAAGCGGTCGGTGATGTAATGAAAGCAAATGAACTACGTGAGAAATCTGTCGAAGATCTCGAGAAAAAACTCCTCGAGTTACGCGAAGAGCAGTTCAAAACGCGTATGCAGTCAGCAACAGGCCAGTTGGGTCAAACTCATCTGCTGAAGCAGTCTAGGCGCGAAATTGCTCGCGTTAAAACCTTGCTAAGCGAAAAGGCGGGTAAATAACCATGTCAGGCACAGAGAAGCGTACAAGAGTTGCTACCGGCAAGGTAGTAAGCAATAAGATGGACAAAACGATCACCGTGCTCGTCGAGCGCAGGGTAAAGCACCCCGTTTACGGTAAGTACATTACTCGCTCTTCTAAGATCCACGCGCATGATGAAGAAAATTCATGTGGCATGGGTGACACAGTGACGGTTGCTGAGACACGCCCGATTTCTAAGAGTAAGACTTGGAAATTATTGGAAGTAGTAGAAAGCGCGACGCAAGTCTGATTACAGCTTTACGCTTAATTAGATATAGCAACTTAGTATTGGCGGCTTAGCCGCAGGTTGGAGTAAGAGATGATTCAGACACAGTCATATTTAGAAGTTGCCGATAACAGCGGTGCTCGTCGTGTGATGTGTATCAAGGTGCTCGGTGGTTCCAAGCGCCGTTATGCACGCGTCGGTGATCTCATCAAAGTGACCGTCAAGGAAGCGATTCCTCGTGGCAAAGTCAAGAAAGGTCAGGTGATGACAGCGGTTGTAGTACGTACCAAGAAAGGTGTGCGTCGACCAGACGGCTCTTTGATTAAGTTTGACGACAATGCAGCGGTACTTTTAAACGCTCAGGAGGCACCCATTGGTACACGTATCTTTGGGCCAGTGACTCGTGAGTTGCGCGGCGAAAAGTTTATGAAGATCATTTCGCTGGCGCCTGAAGTTATCTAGCGGGCGCGCTGCCAAGAGGAATAATGATGTTAAAGATTAAGAGTAATGACGAAGTGATTGTCCTGGCCGGTAAAGACAAGGGCAAGCGCGGTAAGGTGCGCCAGATTCTAGACAACGGTCGTGTGATTGTGTCCGGAGTCAACATGATAAAGAAGCACACCAAACCTAATCCACAAGCGAATGTTGCTGGCGGTATAGTCGAGCGAGAAGCACCGATTCAGGTATCGAACGTTGCTATCTTCAACCCTTCCACTAGTAAGGCGGACAGAGTTGGTTTCAAGGTGGATGGCGATCAAAAGGTGCGTATCTTTAAATCAAATGGCGAGGTGATTGACTCCTAATCTTCGCGGATATGTTTGCGGGTTAAGATCAAGCAGGAATACAACATGGCAACGTTGAAAGACAGATACAAAAGCGAAATTGCACCGCAGCTCAAAGAAGAGCTAGGTCTGCAAAACGTTATGGAAGTGCCCAAGATCACTAAGATCACTTTGAATATGGGTGTAGGTGAGGCGCTTGGCGACAAGAAAGTCTTGGAAAATGCCGTCGCTGACATGGAAAAAATCGCCGGCCAAAAAGCCGTTGTTACTAAGGCTCGTAAATCGATCGCTGGCTTTAAAGTCCGTGATGGTTGGCCTATTGGCTGTAAGGTGACTTTGCGCTCAGATCGCATGTACGAGTTTCTTGAGCGTCTCATCAGTATTGCTATTCCTCGCGTGCGAGATTTTCGAGGCATTAGCCCTAAGTCATTCGATGGGCGTGGAAATTTTGCAATGGGCGTAACTGAGCAAATCATTTTTCCTGAAATCGAATACGACAAAGTAGACGCGTTGCGCGGTTTGGATATCACTATCACAACCACCGCTCGTACGGATGATGAGGGCCGCGCTCTGCTACGTGCCTTCAACTTCCCACTGAAAGCTTAGAGGCTTAGTTCATGGCAAAGAAATCAATGATCGCGCGTGAAAACAAGCGCACTAAAATGGTCGCAAGGTACGCAGAAAAGCGTGCCGCTATTAAAGCGGTTTTGAATGATCAAAACGCTACCGACGAAGAAAAGTGGGATGCGCAGATTAAGCTTCAGAAGCTGCCCCGCGATGCGAGCCCAGTACGTCAGCAACGTCGCTGCCAGATCACGGGCCGTCCTCACGCGGTGTATCGCAAGTTTGGCCTCTGTCGTAATAAATTGCGGGAAGCTGCTATGCGCGGTGACGTTCCTGGCCTGGTTAAGTCGAGCTGGTAGTCGGTTAACCGACTCACGAAAGAGTATTAGATTATGAGTATGCAAGATCCATTGTCAGATATGTTGACTCGCATTCGTAATGCACAGATGGCTGGTAAGCCTACTGTGGATATGCCGGGTTCAAAGCTGAAGGCAGCAGTAGCTCAAGTGCTGCAAGACGAAGGTTATATAGAGACGTTCAATGCCTCGAATGAAGAAGGCAAGCCGCGCTTGGCCATTGAACTTAAGTATTTTCAGGGCAAGCCAGTGATCGCTGAGATCGATCGCATGAGTCGCCCGGGTTTACGTCGCTATGCGGGCAAGGGTGAATTGCCTTCAGTGCGCGCCGGTTTGGGCGTGGCGATAGTGTCAACATCGAAAGGTGTTATGACTGATCGCGCTGCACGAGCTGCTGGCGTCGGTGGTGAAGTGCTCTGCACTGTTTATTAATTACTGGTTGATTTAGAGAGCATTACGACATGTCTAGAGTCGCAAATAATCCGATCGAGCTGCCTAGCGGTGTTGATGTAAAGGTTGCTGGTAGCGATGTTACTGTGAAAGGCGGTAAGGGCTCGCTGGAGCTCGCGTTGGCCGATGGTATCGAGCTAAAGCAAGAAGACAACACACTCACCTTGAGCTATGGCAATGACAAGCTCAAGGCGATGGCCGGCACGACTCGCGCATTAGTGAGCAATATGGTCAAGGGTGTCAGCGAAGGCTGGGAAAAGAAGCTGGTGTTGAACGGTGTTGGTTATCGTGCCAAGGCGTCTGGCGGCTCAGTGAACCTGACGGTGGGCTTGTCTCACCCTGTCGATTATAAGCTGCCCGAAGGTGTTACTGCTGAGAGTCCTAGTCAGACAGAGATAGTTGTCAAAGGTATCGACAAGCAGGCCGTTGGCCAGGCCGCTGCAAAAATTCGCAGTTATCGCCCGCCAGAGCCCTACAAAGGCAAGGGTATACGCTACGCTGACGAATACGTTCGTCGCAAAGAAGCCAAGAAAAAGTAGGTAGTTGAGATGAGTGCAAAGAATGATTCAAGGCTGCGTCGCGCACGTCGTGCTCGCGCCAGAATGCGGAACTTGGGCGTGAATCGGTTGAGCGTACACCGCACACCACGCCACATCTACGCACAGATTATTGCGCCTGCGGGCGACAAAGTACTGGCTAGCGCTTCTACGCTTGACGGTACTTTACGTAAGGGCGCTACCAGCAATATTGCAGCTGCAGCTGAAGTAGGTAAGTTGGTTGCTCAAAGAGCGAAAGACGCTGGCATAGAGAAAGTCGCTTTTGACCGCGGCGGATACAAATATCATGGTCGTGTAAAAGCATTAGCAGATGCAGCGCGCGAGAGTGGACTGGAATTCTAGGATATAGATATGGCTTTCAACGATCAAAAGCAGCAGCAGACCGAGGGTGACCTACAAGAAAAACTTGTTCAGGTTAACCGGGTAGCTAAAGTGGTAAAAGGCGGCCGAATCTTCGGCTTTACCGCACTAACTGTAGTCGGCGACGGCAACGGGCGTGTTGGATTTGGTCGCGGCAAAGCGCGAGAGGTGCCTGTGGCCATACAGAAGGCTATGGAAGCTGCTCGGCGTAATATGATAAGTGTCGAGCTTAACAATGGTACGATTCAGTACCCTGTCAAAGCTGCGCATGGAGCATCAAAGGTATACATGCAGCCTGCCTCCGAGGGTACTGGCGTTATTGCCGGTGGCGCTATGCGAGCTGTTCTGGAAATAGCGGGTGTGCACAACGTTTTGGCTAAGTGCTACGGGTCAACCAATCCTGTGAACGTGGTACGAGCCACGTTTAATGGCTTGCGCGAAATGTCTTCGCCCGATGAAGTGGCAGCGAAGCGCGGCAAAACTGTCGAAGAAATTCTGAACTAATTACTGGGTTGTTGAGTCATGTCTAAAGCAACTATAAAAGTGACGCAGGTGAAAAGTGCCTGTGGTCGTCTTAAAAGCCACAAAGCGTGTGTCGCTGGGTTGGGATTGCGTCGTATCGGTCAGACGGTAGAAGTGGAAGATACACCGTCTGTCCGCGGCATGATCAATCGCGTGCACTATCTTATTAAGGTTGAGGGGTAGAACATGTCAGAAGTTATGCGTCTCAATACTTTGAGTCCTTCGCCTGGCGCTAAGAAAGATGCCAAGCGCGTTGGTCGTGGCATCGGTAGCGGGGTAGGTAAAACTGCTGGCCGTGGTCACAAAGGTCAGAAGTCTCGCTCTGGTGGTAAAGTTCGTCCGGGTTTCGAAGGCGGGCAGATGCCTTTGCAGAAGCGGTTGCCGAAGTATGGCTTTAGTTCTCGCATGGCGCGTACGACTGCTCAGATCCGCTTGGGAGAGTTAAACAGTGTGGCCGCTGAAGTGATCGATTTGGCTGCACTGAAAGATGCTGATTTGGTGAAAGACAACGTCTTGCGCGCTCGCGTTTTCTTGTCTGGTGAACTCAGCAAGGCAGTAACTGTGAAAGGTCTTGCCGTAACTAAGGGTGCTCGAGAAGCAATCGAAGCAGCCGGCGGGAAAGTCGAGGAATAAATGGCTACAGGTCAGCTGCCATCAGTCAATAAAGCCGGTTTGGGCGAGCTTTTCAGCCGCCTGCGTTTTGTGCTGATGGCCATTATTGTCTATCGGATAGGAACGCATATTCCTGTTCCGGGGATAGATCCAAATCAGCTGGCCGCTTTGTTTAATCAGAACCAAGGAACCATTCTTGGTTTGGCTAACATGTTCTCTGGCGGTGCGCTTGAGAGGATGAGTATTCTGGCTTTAGGGATCATGCCTTACATTTCTGCATCGATCATTATGCAGTTGATGACGGCAGTGACTCCGCAGTTGGATGCGCTCAAAAAAGAAGGTGAGGCGGGGCGTCGCAAGATCAGCCAGTACACGCGCTACTTGACGGTTGTATTGGCCATCATCCAGGCAACTGGCATGACAGTAGGTATGGCGAATCAAGGCATGTCGTATGACACGTCTATCGTCTTTTTCGTCATTGCTATTACGTCGCTTGTGACCGGCGCTGTGTTCATGATGTGGCTTGGTGAGCAGATCACTGAGAAAGGCGTCGGTAATGGCATCTCGCTACTGATTTTTGCGGGCATCGTTGCGGGTTTGCCCGCTGCCATTGGCCAATCTCTTGAGCAGGCTCGCCAGGGCGAACTCAATATTTTGATTTTGCTTGGCATATTGGTGTTGGCGATAGTAGTCATTTATTTGATTGTATTTATCGAGCGTGGCCAACGGCGAATTACTGTTAACTACGCCAAGCGCCAGCAGGGCAGGAAGATGGTTCAGGCGCAGAGTACGCACTTGCCTCTCAAAGTGAATATGGCCGGTGTTATACCAGCGATCTTTGCCAGCAGTATTTTGCTGTTTCCCGCGTCGATAGCGCAGTGGTTTGGTTCCAGCGGCTCAGCTGATTGGTTACAGGATTTGGCCGTGGCCATCGGTCCAGGGCAGCCTTTGAATATTTTGCTGTTCACTGTTTTGATCGTGTTTTTCTGCTTCTTCTATACCGCGTTAATGTTTAACCCGTCGGAGGTTGCTGACAATCTGAAAAGATCCGGCGCTTTTGTCCCAGGGATACGCCCCGGTCAGCAGACAGCCAACTACATTGACGGTGTTCTGACGCGCCTAACGGTTTTCGGCTCCGCGTACATTGCGTTAGTTTGCTTGATGCCGCAGTTTTTGGTGGTCATGTGGAACGTTCCATTTTATCTAGGCGGAACCTCACTACTGATTGTTGTGGTTGTTGTGATGGATTTTATGGCGCAGGTACAAAGCCACCTGATGTCTCACCAGTATGATTCGGTGATGAAGAAGGCCAATTTGAAGAATTATGGGAGTGCTGGTCGAGTCCGCTAAGGGTTTGTCGCGCACCAATAGGGAGTAGAGAAGATGAAAGTACGTGCATCGGTGAAAAAAATCTGCAGAAACTGCAAGGTTGTCCGCCGTAAGGGAGTTGTTCGAGTTATCTGTAACACCGACCCTCGGCACAAGCAGCGACAGGGCTAAGCCACTGTTGTATCGGTTGATTTTTAGGAAAGTTATCGCTAGAATGCTGCGCCTTTTGGTTGCACCCCGCTGAGCAGTTTGGTTGCGGGGACGCTGTGTTTCACCAGTGTCGTTCAGCAAAGACATATGATTGGAGAAAGTTGAATGGCACGTATTGCCGGCGTCAACATACCTGATAACAAGCACGCTGTTATCTCATTGACATACATTTTCGGTGTAGGCCGCAGTCAGGCTCGCAAGCTTTGTGAAGCTACGGGTGTGGCTGAAAGCGCCAAGATTGGTGACCTGACAGAAACAGAAATGGACGCTTTGCGTGCCAAAGTCAGCGATCTAATGGTGGAGGGCGATCTGCGCCGTGAGGTGTCAATGAACATCAAGCGTCTAATGGATTTGGGCTGTAACCGAGGGCTGCGTCATCGCCGCAGCTTGCCGCTTCGCGGCCAGAGAACCAAGACTAACGCGCGTACCCGCAAGGGGCCACGCAAGCCGATTCGTAAGTAGAAGGTCGTTCCGCAAGAGACCTTCAGTACTTTACGGATCCTCTTTTAGTGTAGCTGCACCCAAGTGCAGTGTTGATATTAAAGTAGGAAAACAACATGGCGAAGCCAGGTGCCAAAGGCACTCGTAAGAAAATCACCAAGACGGTTGTGGATGGCATAGCGCACATTCACGCTTCTTTCAATAACACCATTATCACGATTACCGATCGGCAGGGAAACACCCTCAGCTGGGCGACTTCCGGTGGATCTGGTTTCCGCGGTTCACGTAAAAGCACACCCTTTGCAGCGCAGGTTGCAGCAGAACGTGCTGGTGAGGCTGCAAAAGAATATGGTTTGAAGAACCTGGACGTTCAAGTAAAAGGTCCGGGGCCCGGTCGAGAGTCGGCGGTTCGTGCGCTCAACTCTTGCGGATACAAAATCAGTAACATTACAGATGTGACGCCTATTCCTCATAACGGCTGTCGTCCTCCCAAGAAACGACGCGTATAACGCTGACATCACTTACAGGATTGAATTGACATGGCTCGATATATTGGACCCAAGTGCAAACTCTCCCGTCGTGAAGGAACAGATCTGTTCCTGAAGAGCGGTGTTCGTGCGTTGGAAAGTAAATGTAAAGTAGAAGCAATTCCCGGTCAGCATGGCGCCCGTCGCGGTCGTTTATCTGATTACGGCGTTCAGCTGCGTGAAAAGCAGAAAGTGCGCCGAATATACGGAGTGCTCGAAAAGCAATTCCGTAACTACTATAAGGAAGCGGCTCGCTTGAAAGGCGCGACTGGTGAGAACCTTTTGCAACTTTTGGAAAGTCGTCTCGATAACGTTGTGTATCGCATCGGTTTTGGCTCCACGCGGGCGGAAGCCCGTCAGATGGTTTCTCACAAAGCGATTCTTGTTAACGGCGTTGTTGTCAATATCGCTTCCTATCAGGTGAAAGCCGGCGATGTCGTGTCTTTGCGTGAGAAAGCTAAAAAGCAGCTTCGCGTGCAGTCAGCAATGGCCTTGGCGGCCCAGCGCGGTGAACCAGAGTGGATCGACGTAAGCACAGAAAAAATGGAAGGTGTTTTTAAGTCGATTCCTGACCGACAAGATCTGACTTCAGAGATCAATGAAAACTTGATCGTTGAGCTTTACTCCAAGTAATCCACTGAACCACTAACCTAAAGTACAGGTGCCCCAATGCAGAGTGCAGTGAATGAATTTTTGACCCCACGCGTGATCAATGTTGATGAAAAGAACAGCACGCGTTCCCAGGTGACTTTAGAGCCCCTGGAAAGAGGCTTTGGTCACACGCTGGGTAATGCGCTTCGTCGCATTCTATTGTCTTCAATGCCCGGTTGCGCAATCACAGAAGTTGAAATCGATGGTGTTCTGCATGAATACAGCGCTATCGAGGGTGTTCAGGAAGATGTCATTGAGATTCTGTTGAATCTTAAAGGTGTTGCCCTTGTCATGAACGGTAAAGAAGAAGCCGAGCTGACGCTGAGCAAGAAAGGTCCAGGTGTTGTTACCGCTGGCGATATTCAGGTTGATCACGACATCGAGATCCGCAATCCTGAACATGTCATTTGCCATTTAAATGACAATTCAGAAATTAACATGAAGCTGACAGTTGCGTTGGGTCGAGGCTACTCCCCAGCTGACTCCAGGCTAAACCCTGAGGAAGAGACGCGTTCAATTGGGCGTTTGCAGCTGGATGCGACTTTCTCGCCAGTGCACCGCGTAGCGTACGTTGTTGAAGCCGCGCGGGTTGAGCAGCGTACTGACCTTGATAAGTTGGTACTCGACTTGGAGACAAATGGCACGATCGACCCGGAAGAAGCCATCCGTCGCGCGGCGACCATTCTTCAGCAACAGCTCGCCGTGTTTGTTGATCTTGAGAGTGAAGGCGAGTCAGAAGCTCAGGAAGAAGAAGACGAGGTAGATCCAATTCTTCTGCGTCCTGTAGATGATCTGGAGCTCACAGTGCGTTCTGCAAATTGCCTGAAAGCAGAAAACATCTACTACATTGGCGATCTTGTTCAGCGCACGGAAGTAGAGCTCCTGAAGACACCAAACTTAGGTAAGAAGTCTTTGACTGAAATCAAGGATGTTCTTGCTTCACGTGGCTTGTCCCTGGGTATGCGTCTGGATAACTGGCCTCCTGCTAGCTTGAAAAATGATGATCGGGTGTTGAGCGCCTAATCGGCTTAGCTTCCGCGGAGAGACAAGCCTGTTTTCGTGGGCTTGTTCCAAAGATTGATGTGCTGAGATAGCACCGACAAATAGGATTGGAAAAATGCGTCATCGTCACAGTGGACGTCAACTGAATCGCAATAGTTCTCACCGTAAGGCCATGTTCCGCAATATGACGGTATCTTTGGTGGAGCATGAGCTTATTAAGACCACCTTACCCAAAGCTAAGGAACTGCGCAGCTATGCTGAGCCTTTGATTACCCTGTCGAAGAAAGACAGTGTCGCTAATCGTCGCCTGGCATTTGACCGTACACGCAGCAAGTCTGCTGTTGGTAAGTTGTTTAACGAGCTTGGGCCGCGTTACCAGGAGCGTCCCGGCGGTTACATCCGCATCCTAAAGTGCGGTTATCGGTCTGGTGACAAAGCACCAATGGCGTTTGTAGAGCTGGTGGATCGACCACAAGTTGAGATAGAAGACGACGAGGATTAACAGCACGGGGCTATTTGGCCCCGCGTGAACCCATCGGCGTAGCACTTAGTCTGCCCAACGAGTGCATCGCTGCTGGGTCTACTCAAAACGACGACACGCCGATGACCTTAAGCCAATCTCGAGCCATCGCATGAATGACCACAGCGCCTCGTTTGGCAGCCTTGTCAGGTCTTTCACTCAAAATTACCGCCTTATTGCGTCGATGACTCGGCGAGAAATATCTGCTCGCTATCGCGGGTCTCTTTTCGGACTTGCCTGGTCCTTTCTAAACCCAGTTCTCTTGCTTCTTGTTTACACCTTTGTCTTTTCTGTGGTGTTCAACGCGCGGTGGGGCGGCTCACGTTTTGGCGAGGATCAGATAGTGAGTGCTGCGATAATGATCTTCACCGGAATGGTGGTACACGGCTTCTTCTCAGATTGCTTTGTTCGCAGCCCGCTCTTGGTGACGTCGCACGCTAATTTCGTGAAGCGTGTGGTGTTCCCATTGGAGGTTCTTCCCTGGGTAGCATTAGGTGCCGCCGCGTTTCATACCATAGTGAGTTTGTTTGTACTCTTTGCGGGACAACTAATAATCACTGGGTTTATTCCTTTGACTGCACTCTTAATCCCCTTTGCTTTGCTGCCCTTGGCGCTGTTGATAATGGGGTGCACCTGGTTGTTTTCAGCCGCCGGCGTCTACTTTCGTGATCTGTCGCAGTTGTCGGGTTTCATCAGTACAATTTTGCTTTTTCTGTCTCCTGTTTTTTATCCTCTTTCAGCCATTCCTGATCAGTATCATGTGTTTTTTTACGTCAATCCGCTAACGCACATTATCGAAGTTTGCAGAGGTTTGTTGATCTATTCAGAAGTGCCTTCTGCATCCGGCATGTTGTTGTACTGCGCTGTTTCTGTTCTTGTGGCTTATCTAGGGTTCGCCTGGTTTCAAAAAACGAGACGAGGTTTTGCCGATGTACTCTGAGGAAGTTATATCCGTAAGGGACTTGTCTAAGGCATACCATGTCTTTGAGCGGCCGCAGGATCGATTTATGCAGATGGTCTCGCGCGGACGTAAGCAGTACTACAGTGAGTTTCAGGCACTTGCTGGCGTGAGTTTTTCTGTCGCAAAAGGTGAAACCGTTGGGATCGTTGGGAAGAATGGATCCGGCAAATCTACGCTGTTGCAGATTGTTTGCGGAACGCTGGCGCAAACCGGTGGAGAAGTTACGGTCGAAGGTAAAATCGCAGCGCTGCTGGAATTAGGAGCAGGCTTTAATCCCGAGTTCACTGGTCGCGAAAATATCACGCTTTATGCAACGATTCTTGGCTTAGAAAGTCAGGAAGTCACAGCCCGGTTCTCCGATATTGTTGAATTTGCCGACATTGGCGAGTTTCTTGACCAACCTGTAAAGACCTACTCTAGTGGTATGGTGGTGCGTCTTGCGTTTGCCGTCATTGCCCACGTCGATGCAGATATTCTTGTTATTGATGAAGCTTTAGCTGTAGGCGACGCATATTTTGTTCAAAAATGTATGCGCTTTTTAAGGCAATTCAAAGATAAGGGTACCTTGCTCTTTGTATCCCATGATACGGCTTCGGTGCTTGCATTGTGCGATCGAGCTGTGTGGTTGGACCAAGGCCGAGTGCGTACTGTCGACGTGGCTAAGAAGGTAGTGAATCAATATTTGGAGGGCTTGTATGAGGCAGAGTCATCAGGTGGTGGCGCTGTCGAGCCAGCACAGTCGCAGCCGAAAATGTTAGAAACACCGCTGGCCGTTCGAGAGAAGTATGACCAGCGCATGGCCTTTGTTAACAATAGTCAGTTGCGAAATGATATAGAGCTGTTCGATTTTAGCGATAATGCAGCGGGCTTCGCTGAAGGGCAGGCCTCCATCTTGCATGTCGAGTTTTTGGAAGGAGATAAAAAGTTGACCTGGGTCGTTGGGGGAGAGCATGTCACCCTTGATATTCACTGCTCAACCACAATCGCGCTGGATCGTCCGATTGTCGGGTTTTTGGTGAAAGATCGCTTAGGTCAAAGTGTCTTTGGCGACAATACGCATATTGCTTATCAGGATAATCCTGTAGCGGTGAATGCAGGCGACAACTTTGTCGCAAGTTTTGGGTTTGCTATGCCACTGTTGCCGGTAGGTGCTTATACTATTGATGTGTCAGTGTCTAACGGTGCGCAGAATGATCACAAAATGTTGAGCTGGCGCTATGACGTTCTAGCGTTTGAGGTTCATTCCAGCTCCGTTGTTCACGGTTTGATTGGCGTGCCGATAGATTCCATAGAGCTTCGTTTAAGCTAATAGCGTCCATCAGCTTCCAGCTCACTTTGTACATTAAGCTGCTTTCTTCCGCGATTTCTTCTTTTTCAAAACATCTTTTAAAAAATGCCCAGTGAACGAGCCTTTTTCGGCGGCGACATCTTCTGGTGTTCCTGTGGCTATAATTTTTCCGCCGCCACTGCCGCCTTCCGGCCCCAAGTCTACAATCCAGTCTGCCGTTTTAATGACATCCAAGTTGTGTTCGATGATAACGACGGTATTCCCGTGGTCGCGTAGACGGTGGAGTACTTCTAATAACTGCTTGATGTCTTCAAAGTGTAAGCCTGTGGTGGGCTCGTCAAGAATGTAGAGCGTTTTGCCCGTATCTCGCTTTGACAGTTCACGAGAGAGTTTCACACGCTGCGCTTCGCCGCCAGAGAGTGTGGTTGCCGCCTGGCCCAATCGTATGTAAGACAAGCCCACATCCATAAGGGTTTGCAGCTTTCGGGCGATGGAGGGTACCGGTTCGAAAAATTCAAGCGCATCCTCAACCGTCATATCCAGTACTTCATGGATGTTTTTTCCTTTGTAGCGAATCTCCAGCGTCTCACGGTTGTAACGTTTTCCCTTACAGATATCGCACGGAACGTAGACATCTGGCAGGAAGTGCATTTCAACCTTGGTCACGCCATCGCCCTGACAGGCTTCACAGCGGCCGCCTTTGACATTGAAACTGAAACGCCCGGGTTTATAGCCACGTGATCGTGCCTCCTGAGTACCGGCCAGCAGTTCCCGAACCGGAGTGAAGATGCCGGTATATGTAGCGGGGTTTGATCGAGGTGTTCTTCCGATGGGGCTTTGATCAATATCGATACACTTATCAACCTGATCCATGCCATGTATTGCGCTGTGTGGTGCTGCTGTCAGTGTGCTCGCACCGTTTAGTTCGGTAGCAGCAAGTGGGTATAGCGTGCCGTTGATAAGAGTCGATTTCCCCGAGCCTGAAACGCCGGTGATGCAAGTGAGCAGACCAATGGGAATTTCAAGGGTGACATCCTGTAAGTTGTTGCCCGTGGCCCCCTCAAGTACTAGCAACTCTTTGCTGTTACGCTGGGTACGCTTAGTGGGAATTTCAATTTTGCGCTTACCCGACAGATAGTCACCTGTGAGCGAGTTTTCGCTTTTCAGAATGTCCTTTAAGGTGCCTGATGCAACAATTTCTCCACCATGCACGCCAGCTCCGGGGCCAATATCAATTATGTGGTCAGCGCTGCGTATGGCATCTTCATCGTGTTCAACAACCAGCACTGTATTGCCTAAATCACGCAAATGGTTAAGCGTGGCCAATAACCTTTCGTTATCGCGTTGGTGTAGCCCGATCGAAGGTTCATCCAGAATATACATCACGCCTACCAGACCGGCGCCAATCTGCGATGCCAGTCGAATGCGCTGAGCTTCTCCACCCGATAACGTGTCTGCACTGCGGTTAAGCGTTAAGTAGTTTAGGCCAACGTCAACCAGGAAGCGGTAACGAGAGCGAAGCTCTTTCAATATCTTATCGGCAATCTCGCCTCTGCGGCCATCCAGTGCCAGTGACTCGAAATATAGTTCAGCGTCGCCAACAGAAAGTGATGTGATCTCAGGGAGAGAGCGTTCCTCCAAGAACACGTGGCGAGCGTCGAGCCTAAGTCTTGTGCCGTTGCAATCGGGGCAGGGTTGGGTTGCGAGAAACCGTGATAAATCTTCGCGCACAGATTGTGAGTCTGTATCGCGGTATCGGCGTTCCATGTTGGGGATTATCCCCTCGAACGGATGTGTCCGCTTGAAGACGTCTCCGCGATCGTTGATATAGGAGAAAGCAATATCCTGTTTGCCGCTGCCGAACAGAATCACCTGGCGGTGTTTTTTGCTTAACTTCTCGTAGGGCGTATCAATATCAAAGCCATAGTGCTCGGCTAAAGAATTGAGCATGTGAAAATAGTAGACGTTTCGGCGGTCCCAGCCGCGAATAGCACCTTCTGCGAGGCTGGATTCTGGAAACAGAATTAGCCGCTCTGAGTCGAAGTACTGCTTAACACCAAGCCCATCACAGCCGCCGCAGGCCCCTGCGGGGTTGTTGAAAGAGAACATGCGCGGTTCCAATTCATCGATACTGTGTCCGCACTTGGGGCATGCGAAGCGCGCTGAAAAACTAATATCTTCGCCGTCTTCATCCATATGGCTTATAGAGGCTAGTCCGTCGGTTAGCCCCAGCGCGGTTTCAAACGATTCAGCTAGCCGGATAGAAAGGTCGTCGCGAACTTTGAATCTATCGACTACCACCTCAATTTTGTGTTTCTTCTTTTTATCTAGATCCGGTAAGTCGTCTAAGTCAGTCACAATGCCATCGATGCGTGCGCGCACAAAACCGCTGGCACGAAGTTCTTCGAAGACATGCAGGTGTTCGCCTTTGCGGTCTCGCACAACGGGCGCCAGCAGCATGAGCTTTGTGTCGGCGGGCATCGCCATAACGGTATCGACCATTTGGCTGATGGTTTGCGCCTGAAGGTTTTGACCATGCTCAGGGCAACGCGGCTCACCTACTCGCGCAAATAGTAAGCGTAAGTAATCGTAAATTTCAGTAATGGTCCCAACCGTGGAGCGCGGGTTGTGAGAGGTCGATTTTTGCTCAATTGAGATTGCAGGAGAAAGGCCCTCGATATGATCCATATCCGGCTTTTCCATCATCGATAGAAACTGCCGGGCGTAGGTCGATAGCGACTCCACGTACCGCCGCTGGCCTTCTGCGTATAGCGTATCGAAAGCCAGTGAGGATTTGCCCGAGCCAGAAAGGCCGGTAATCACGACAAGCTTGTCTCTGGGAATGTCCAGATCAATGTTTTTGAGATTGTGAGTGCGCGCGCCGCGAACTTCGATGGTGTCCATGCTACCTCTGATACTGCCTGACGACGGAAACCGCACAGTATATGCCGCCGTTCGGGTGTTAAGCAAAAGCCTAATGAGTCTGCTCGAGTTATCCTTTAAAGCGACGATGAAGTTTGTGTACGTACTGTGCCCTAGTCATGAAACTGTTAAGATGTCGCGCCTGAAATGGGGCGTCTCGGCCCTGACAGGCCAAATCGATTCAACCGCAAATTAGGTATCCTTCACAGCAGTGATCACAGAAAACCCCATGACTACGTATGAGCGGCGCGCAGTTGGCTCATTGGCGCTGCTCTACGCCTTTCGCATGCTTGGCTTGTTCATGGTTCTGCCACTTTTGGCGCTGTATGCGGCCGATATGCCAGGCGCGACGCCAACGACCCTTGGCCTGGCTTTGGGTATGTATGGCCTCAGTCAAGCGCTGCTGCAGATACCACTGGGTTGGCTTTCCGATCGAATAGGGCGCAAGCCCGTGATCGTCGCAGGCCTTGTTGTGTTCGGCATTGGTAGCCTGGTGGCTGCTTCGGCCGATACTGTCGGCGGAATTATCCTGGGCAGGGCGCTGCAGGGCGCTGGCGCCATTGCGAGTACTGTGATGGCACTGGTGGCCGATCTGACATCGACTGCGCAACGAACCAAAGCGATGGCTTTGGTAGGTATGAGCATTGGTTTGTCTTTTGCTCTTGCTCTAGTTCTGGGGCCATTGGTAGCCGCCTCTGGTGGCCTTAGCAGTGTGTTTACGTTTACTGCGGTGCTTGCGGTGATTGGGATTGCGATCGTTTCGCTACTGGTGCCGACACCTGCGCAGCAAAGCTCGGGAGAAGAGGCGTTGGCCAGAGCTGGCCACTTGTCGGGCGCGTTGCTGGATGCCAGGCTAATGCGTTTAAACATTGGGGTTTTCATACTGCACTTTGTTCTGATGGCGTGCTTCTTGATGGTGCCTCAGGCGCTCGAGGCCGTTGTTGGCATTGGCCGTGAGCATCATTGGCGGGTTTATCTACCGGTTTTGGCGCTCTCTGTGGTCGCTATGCTGCCGCTCATGATACTTGCGGAGCGCAAGCAGCGAGTGCGACCAGCGTTTTTGATAGGTATTTTTCTGGTGCCGTTAGGCGTTGCGCTGCTCGGGCTGGCTGGTTCTTCCACAGTGTTTGTGTTGGGGCTTTGCGTATTCTTTATTGGCTTTAATTATCTGGAAGCCACGTTGCCGTCGTTGGTCAGTAAAACCGGTTTTAAAGGTGGGAGGGGCACCGCTATGGGTGTGTTCTCTACCTGCCAGTTTCTGGGCGCATTTTTAGGGGGCGCATTGGGTGGCTGGATTCTCCAGCACTATCACACGGGCGGACTTGTAGCGCTTTGCGTGCTTTTGGGGCTGTTGTGGTGGGTTATCGTGCAGCAGTCTTCCCGGTCGTTGTTGTCCACGGCTGACGCAGTTTCCTAAACCGCACCTCTGCGGTTTCTTTTTTACACGAATTCTGGGCAGCCTAATGCGCTCAGCGGTCGCATTTATCGCGGGTGGAGTGCTATAGTCTCCAGTCACATTTGTTTCTATTTAGTCCCTAGAGATACGACAGAAATACTAGAGAAATACGAGGAATTCCTATGGCTTCGCGCGGCATTAATAAAGTTATTCTGGTGGGAAATTTGGGGAATGACCCCGAAATTCGCTATTCCCAGGCAGGCGCTGCCATCACCAATATATCGATTGCCACCTCTGAAACCTGGAAGGACAAGCAAACCGGCCAGCCTCAAGAGCGTACCGAGTGGCATCGCGTCGTGTTTTTTAATCGGCTGGCTGAGATAGCCGGAGAATACCTGCGCAAAGGCTCTAAGGTGTACGTCGAAGGCGGCCTGCGTACGCGGAAATGGCAAGATAAAGAGGGCCAGGATCGTTATACAACGGAGATTGTTGCAAATGAAATGCAGATGCTCGATAGCCGTGGTGCAGGTGGTGATGGTGGCTATCAGAGCAATAACGATTATTCGCAAGCCGCTCCACAGGGCAATCAGCCCCAGGGTCAGCGCGCACCTCAAGCCGCAACCGCCGGCGGTGGCGCACCGGCAGGTGATTTTGGCAATTTCGACGATGATATTCCGTTCTAGGGAGCCTGGTCTCGCATGAAGCCGAATTTGCTCGGATAATTTAGCCATGCGCGTCATTATCCTGGGTTCAGATACACCACTGGGCATAGCGTTGACCGGGCAGCTTGAGTTGCTCGAGCGTCATGAGTTGATTTTACTGAGCAGTTCGGCATGCCGTTGGAAAAGTGAACGTCAGGCCAAGAAGAGTATCGTCCGCGCGAAAAGCGAGTTATGTGTAGATCTTCGTATTGAGGCCGCTGGATATGGTGGCTTGCAGATTCAGGATACGGATTTAAAACGTACCCACTGGGTTGCCAAGGCCTGCCAGCGCACAGAAACAGCCTTACTGTACGTTTCCAGCTCTCGAGTATTTTCAGGTCAGTTAGACAGGCCTTATGTGGAAACCGATGAGCCGGACAACGAGGAAACAATAGGGCAAATGCTCACGCAGGCAGAGGGTTTGGCCCGTGGTTGTGAGCGACATTGCATTCTTCGCCTTGGTCCTGTTTTTTCTGCTCAGGGTGCCAACCTCATCTCTCAGTTGCTGGAGCCATTGCGTGAAGGTGACAGTCTGATCATGGATAACAACCTGCGAGGTAGCCCTGTCGCGGCTGGTGATGCAGCGCGCGTTATTTCAGGCCTTTTGGATCAGTTGGGCACCGGATTGGAAATGTGGGGAACCTACCATTATGGTAGCGCCGATACCGCAACGTATTATGAGTTTGCCGAAGCACTGCTCGCCGCCGCCTCGCAGTTTTCAGAATTCAGTTCTTCTGCGGTGCAGTTAGAAAAAGAATCTGAACGCATGCCGCCGCGCAATCGAACGCTAGAGTGCAGCAAGATTCGGGATGAGTTTGCGATTCGTCAGGTGCCGTGGCGCGGAGCGATCGGTGATTTAGTAAAACACTATTACGAACAAAGCATAACAGAGGACAGCCATGGCCAAGTTAACCGATAGTACGCCGATACCTTTGGCAGTTGCTGTGCTCACAGTGTCAGACACCCGCACGGCGGAGAACGATACTTCTGGGGATTATTTAGCGAATGCTCTGGTTTCCGCAAACCATATCGTCGCGGCGAGACAAATTGTCATCGACGACATTTACCAAATTCGTGCCACGCTATCCAATTGGATCGCAGATTCAGCGATCGATGTGGTTCTAGTGACCGGCGGGACAGGTTTCTCTGGTAGAGATTCCACACCAGAAGCGGTGCGTCCACTGTTTGATAAAGATATCGATGGTTTTGGCGAAGTCTTTCGCAGCCTCTCCCATGAGGAAATTGGTTCCTCGACTATCCAGTCCAGAGCTCTCGCCGGCTTTGCTAACAATACCGTAGTGTTCTGCATGCCCGGGTCCACTGGTGCCTGCAGAACTGCCTGGGAGGGTTTGATTGCCGAGCAGCTGGACAGTACTCACAAGCCCTGTAATTTTGTCGGTGTCCTCAATGTTAGAGAGAAAGGCGCTTGAGTAAGCTGTTACCGCTTAACGAGGCGTTAGAGCGAATCCTGAGTGACTCGCAACCAGTAAAAGACAGTGTTGTTCGGCCGTTGCTCGAGTCTCTGGGTGGCGTTCTGGCCGAAGACATTGTGTCTGGCGTGGCGGTACCACCGGCAGATAACAGTGCGATGGATGGATATGCCATACGCGCGAAAGAAGCCGAGCATGCGCTTCCCGTGGCGCAGCGCATTCCTGCCGGCAGCGTGGGTGAACCACTGGCTCCCGGAACAGCGGCGCGTATTTTCACCGGTGCATCCATTCCTGAGGGAGCAGATGCCGTTGTCATGCAAGAGAATGCCAATGAAGAAGAAGGAGCGGTCACTTTTTCGGGTGAAGTTTCAGTCGGGCAAAACATTCGCCCGGCAGGCCAGGATATCAATGTTGGAGAAACGGTTTTGGCCGAGGGAAGGGTGCTGCGGCCTCAGGATCTCGGTTTACTGGCCTCGATAGGGTTAGCACAAGTAGCGATCTTCAGGCGGCTGCGAGTTGCTGTTTTGTCCACCGGTGATGAGCTGCACGAGCCGGGCCCTGAGCCTCTACCTGCGGGCGGAATTTTTAATTCCAACCGTTATACACTGGCCGGTCTTCTAGCTCGGCTAGGCATTGATTGCATCGATTGCGGCATTGTAGCTGATACACCAGAGGCGACTGCCGCAGCGCTGAGCAAGGCTGCAAGCGAGGCAGACTGTGTGATCACCACTGGCGGCGTATCTGTTGGCGAAGAAGATCATGTTAAAGCGCAGGTTGAGCGTCTTGGTCGCTTGGATCTATGGAAGTTGGCCATAAAGCCCGGTAAGCCACTGGCTTATGGGCGCATTGGCGAAACCCCTTTTATCGGCCTGCCGGGCAATCCTACCTCGGTTTTCGTCACGTTCTGCTTAGTGGCGAGGCCTTACCTGCGGCGTTTGCAAGGTGCCTCAGAGCTTCAGTCGCAAACGTTGCGAGCGACTGCCGATTTTGATGTTGGCCGTGCTGGAACTCGCCAAGAGTATTTGCGTGTGTCACTGAGTATGGGTGAAGCTGGTTTAGTGGCCACCAAGTTCTCTAATCAAAGCTCGGGCGTGCTCAGCTCGGTGAGTGCCAGTGATGCGCTGGCCATTGTTCCTATTGGCCAGACGGTTGCCAAAGGTGATGCTATCGAGGTTTTGCTGCTAGATTTGTTGGCCTAGCGCTGAAGCGTTATGCCGAGTACTTCTCGAATACCAGTGAGGCATTGGTGCCGCCAAAACCGAAGCTGTTCGACATGATGCGCGTCAGCTCTATATTGTCATGGCGCTCAGTAGCAATGGGAAGCCCATTGGCCTCGGGATCCAGCGTCTCTATGTTAGCCGATTGAGCAATAAAGCCTGCCTGTTGCATCAGTAGGCTATAGATAGCCTCCTGTACGCCTGCTGCGCCCAGAGAATGGCCTGACAACGATTTTGTAGAGCCCACAGTTGGAATGTGACCACTTTCTGCAAAGACTTCGCGTACGGCTTTTAGCTCCTGTATATCGCCTGCGGGAGTGCTAGTACCGTGTGCATTGATATAGTCGATGTTGCCAGTTACGGTCGACAACGCTTGCTGCATACAGCGAACCGCGCCTTCGCCAGAAGGAGCAACCATATCGTGTCCATCAGACGTTGCCCCAAAGCCGACGAGTTCCGCATAAATTTTGGCGCCCCTGGCAAGTGCGTGTTCAAGCTCCTCAACCACCAACATGCCACCGCCGCCCGCGATCACAAATCCGTCTCGATTCGCATCGTAAGCGCGTGATGCTTTTTCGGGTGTGTCGTTGTACTTGGTGGATAGCGCTCCCATAGCATCGAACAGGCAGCTCATTGCCCAGTGCAACTCTTCCCCGCCGCCGGCAAACACGATGTCCTGCTTGCCGAGTAAAATTTGTTCCATTGCATTACCGATACAATGTGCGCTTGTAGAACAGGCAGACGATATTGAGTAGTTAACGCCTTTGATTTTGAATGGCGTGGCCAGACAGGCGGATACCGTGCTGCCCATGGTCTGGGTTACGCGGTACGGCCCAACGCGGCGCAGGCCACGCTCTCGCATAATGTCACTCGCTTCTGTTTGGCTTGCTGAGGAAGCACCGCCTGAGCCCGCGATAATACCGGTACGGGGGTTCGAAACTTGAGCTTCCGTGAGCCCTGAATCGCTGATGGCCTGTTGCATGGAAATGTAGGCATAAGCTGCGGCGTCACCCATAAAACGTAGCTGTTTTCTGTCTATATGCTCTGAGAAGTCTATGTCGACTGAGCCCGCGATATGCGAGCGCATGCCGATATCGATGTAATCTTGCTGCAGGCTAATTCCCGAGCGGCCGTCGCGCAGTGAATCTGTTACCGATTGTGCATCGCTACCTAGGCAGGAAACGATACCAAGACCTGTGATAACCACTCTTTTTGTCATTGTTTAAAACGACTCCGTTGATTGGAAAAGGCCCACACGCAAATCTTTGGCGACATAAATTTCTTTGCCATCGACAGATAGACTACCATCTGCAATGCCCATCACAAGTTTACGTTCGATTACGCGCTTAATGTTGATGTTATAAACTACTTTAGTCGCACTGGGTAGAATCTGCCCACTGAACTTCACCTCGCCGCAGCCCAGCGCGCGCCCGCGACCAGGGTTTCCGCGCCAACCGAGAAAGAAACCAACGAGTTGCCACATGGCGTCTAGGCCCAGACACCCAGGCATTACAGGGTCGCCCGGGAAATGACATTCGAAAAACCACAGATCAGGGTTGATATCCAGTTCAGCGACAATTTCACCTTTGCCATTTGCACCACCCTCAGAGCTGATATGCGCGATGCGATCCAGCATGAGCATATTGTCGGTCGGTAGTTGCGCGTTGCCGGGGCCGAACAGTTCGCCATTGCCGCAGGCGATGAGCTCTTGTTTAGTGAACGAGTGCTTATCTGTCATAGAGATTCCAGTTTTTGCTGTAAACGCCTTAACCTCATACTTGTTTCACCAACTGTGTCAAAACTGCCTTGGAAACGTGCCGAGACCGGCGGCGCGCGGTTGGGTTGCCGCATTAATGTGACGGGAGTCACGTGAGCGTGCACATTCTAATTGTTAGAGGTTACAAGTCCAGTGGTTTGCTAGCCAAAAATAGC
>JBGCFE010000120.1:0-9018 GCA_045106775.1 Halioglobus sp. | reverse complement strand
TAGCAGCTCGATACTCGCTTACTCAGTATTAACACTGGCGGCAATTCAGGCGGCATTACTATCATTGCAAGACCAGCAGCTCCGCCATCGCAAGACACATGGCCTAGTACAAATCCTGCCACCGCTTCAGCTAATGGAGAGTATGCTTTTTGAACTGCTGTGGATTGGCGTATCACTGCTGTCGATTGCGATACTCTCTGGCGCGCTCTTTATAGAAGACATGTTCGCGCAGAGCCTGGCGCATAAAACGGTACTCACCATCGGCGCATGGCTACTTTTTTCAACCCTGCTGTGGGGGCACTATCGCCTGGGTTGGCGCAGCAGCACCGCCGTGCGCTTCACACTCAGCGGTTTTGTTATGCTCATGCTGGCATTTTTTGGCTCAAAGCTCGTTTTGGAACTGATACTACAGCGCTAACTTTTCATTGATGAGAACGCTTGCTCCCTACGGCCTTTTTGTACAAGATGCACGGTTCCAAATAATGCGAGGGCCACCACGCCTTTGAACGAAGCACCGCTGGGTCTACTTTTTGCGATTCTAGCTGCACTCATCATCCTCTCGGGATTCTTTTCGAGCTCAGAAACAGGAATGATGGCGCTCAACCGATACCGGTTGAAGCATCTGCAGAAAAACAACCATAAGGGCTCATTGCGCGCGGGCAAATTGTTGGAGCGGCCAGACCGGCTTATCGGGCTGATCCTGATCGGCAATAACCGCGTCAATATTTTCGCTGCCTCCATCGCCACCATCATCGGCATAAGACTCTATGGCGATGCAGGCATATTTGTAGCCAGCCTCTTTCTAACGTTCATCATTCTGGTGTTTGCGGAAATAACACCTAAAACCATCGCCGCGTTGTATCCAGAGAAGATTGCTTTTCCTGCCAGTGTCATCCTCTTGCCTCTGATGAAGGTACTGTATCCGTTCGTTGCAATGATTAACGCCATCACCAACGGCCTACTTCGGCTATTGGGCTTTGACCCGGCAAAGCAAAGCGATGAACACGTGTCTTCAGATGAACTACGAACCATAGTGACCGATGCAGGCCAACTCATTCCGGCCCGCCACCGCGGCATGTTGTTGAACATATTAGACCTGGAGGAAGTCTCGGTAGATGACATCATGGTGCCACGCAACGACGTCTATGGCTTGGATCTAGACGACACCGACGATGAACTCCTCGAAACCATTTTAACAAGCTCACACACACGCCTGCCCGTTTGGCGAGACGACATCAACAACATCGTGGGCGTTCTGCACGCGCGCAACATGAGTAAAGTCGTCACCAGCGAAGGTATTGATCGCGTTGCTCTGGAACAGGAAATGGATTCGCCCTACTTCGTTCCCGAGAGCACACCCTTGCATACCCAGCTCATGAATTTCCAGCAGAAGAAAAACCCACTTGCTGTAGTGATTGATGAATATGGCGAAGTAATGGGGCTAGTTGCGCTGGAAGATATTCTAGAGGAGATTGTTGGCGAGTTTACCTCTAACCTCACTCACGTCACTGACAGCATTTATCCGCAACGAGACGGCAGCTTCATCATTGATGGAACCGCAAACATTCGTGAAATTAACAAGTCATTGACGTGGAGCCTACCCACCGACGGCCCGAAAACACTGAGCGGGCTGATGCTCGAGTATCTAGAGTCTTTTCCCGACGGAAACGCGGGTATCGCTATTGATAAATACCGGTTGGAAATTCTGGCGTTGGAGGGCAACGTTGTACAGGCCGTTCGCGCGCAACCTGTTCCCGAAGCGAGCAGTATCTTAAGCTAGCCGCACGACAAGAAGGGCTTCAGCGGTGCAAACGCACAGAGCTAAAGTTACACCAGCTTGAAACTTGAATCGGCATCCCTGCGTTCATTGGAGCGCGCAATTATCGATCGCTTTTCATCAGCGGATGACATGAACCAGTCAGTAATTTCTGCTGCCGTGCGAAAACAGCCCTGACAAACATCGTCGTCATCTAACACACAAATTGAAACACAGGGCGACTGCGGTTCAGCTTTACTCATGTAGACTCAGCCTCCGTCAATTGCTCATTGAATCGCTTCGCATTGGCCACATAGTGCTGCGCATTAACACCGATACCCGCTTGCTGCTCAGGCGTAAGTTGCGCCTTTATTTTAGCCGGAGAACCCAACACCAAAGAGCCATCAGGGATTTCCATTCCTTCAGTGACTAAGGCATTGGCCCCGATCAAACACCCTTTGCCAATAACAGCGCCATTTAAAACAACCGCATTGATACCCACTAGCGACCCCTCACCGACCGTGCAGCCATGCAACATCACGTTGTGGCCCACCGTGACGTTATCACCCACCACGCAGGGAAAACCCGGGTCAGCATGCACTACCGTGCCATCCTGAATATTTGTGTTATCGCCGATCTCAATACGTTCGGCATCACCGCGCAGAACACAACTGAACCAGACACTTGCGCAATCACCGAGCGTGACATTACCAATCACAGCGGCATTAGGCGCAATAAAATGGCCGTTTCCTTTAAGGGTTACATGGCTTTCACCGAGGCTATACATCATGGTGCTTGATCCCAATTTCGCTGTAAATCAAAGCCCGCATCGTAGGCTACATTGGCTAACTGTGCCAGTATCGCAGCTGTAACGCCCCACACATTGTCATTGTGGCCTTCATCCTCAACGTGGTAATGCGGAACGTACATCGTTGTTCCCTGTTTGGTCATTTTTTCAAGCCGGAAGAGTGCTCGATCGGCAAACACCGAGGCAGTTGGCATAAAAACACTGTCAAATTCGCCCGGGTCAACAGTGAGCACCGGGGCAGCCGGCACTATGCCAATGCAGGGAAACACCTGAAAACCAGTACGCGTAACAAGCGGCTCCAACTCCGCCACGGGTGTTACCAAATGGCGCGCGATACCCACTTCTTCTTCCGTTTCACGCAGTGCAGTAACCCAAGGAGACTCATCCTCTGGCTCACGCTTGCCTCCGGGAAAAGCGATTTCACCCGGGTGAAGCTTCAAATGCATCGCTCGACGACCCAACAGCACACGCGGCTCGAGCTCATCGGTCAACGCCACCAGCACAGCGGCCTGCGGCCACGGGCTATCCTGAGCGCTGACTTGCCAGGGCAATTCTTCCAAAGCGAGCTGAGCACTGATAGAGCTGAAGACTGCGTTTACGGAAATGGAGTTTTTACCGCTCATTGGGCAGGGAATTCCGTCAGAGTTTCAACCACATCCCAAGCGGGCTCCTCATATGGATGGGCATTGAGCATTGCCTTGACGGCGGCGGCAATATGGGCACGATCGCACACCATTTCTACCTTGTACTCTTCCACCGTTTCAACCTCACCCTGACTACCAACGTATGGACTACTTTCTTCGAGCGGGCGAAACTGCCCTTGGCCTGAAACTTGCCAGCAACACTGATCATAATTGCCGATGCGGCCAGCACCCGTTTCAAAAACTGCCGCTTTTACCAAATCCAAATGTGTCTCTGGCACATAAAAACAAAGCTTATACACTAAACACCGCGCTCCTGTTCATCATAAAATTGCTTGGCAAAATCATCCAAAGCACCTTGCTCTATAGCGTCACGAATAGCAGACATATGATTTTGGTAATAGCGCAAATTATGAATCGTGTTTAACTGCGAACCTAAAATTTCGTTGCACTTATCCAAGTGGTGCAGATAAGCGCGCGTAAAGTTTTGGCAGGTATAACAATCGCAGGCGGCATCTAGCGGCTCCGTACTTTGTTTGTGCCGCGCGTTACGCAACTTGAGAACGCCGCGTGAAGTAAAAATATTACCATTGCGAGCGTTGCGCGTTGGCATCACACAATCGAACATATCGATGCCGCAGCGCACGCCCTCTACCAGATCTGCTGGCGTACCCACTCCCATTAAATAGCGAGGCTTGCTCGCCGGCATGTGTTCCCGCAATGCGTTTAACACGGCCATCATTTCGTCTTTTGGCTCACCCACTGAAAGCCCGCCAATGGCATAGCCGTCAAATCCAATAGTTTCCAGCGCTGCCAATGATTCGCGTCGCAAATCACCGTACATACCACCTTGGACAATACCAAACAACGCGGCAGGATTATTCCCGTGCGCCTCTTTGCTGCGCTTTGCCCAACGCAGAGACAGCTCCATTGAACGGCGCGCCTCGTGCTCGGTAGCCGGATACGGCGTGCACTCATCGAAAATCATTACGATATCTGAGCCAAGGCTGCGCTGTATGGCCATCGACGTTTCCGGATCCAGAAACACCTTACTGCCATCAACAGGAGACTGAAAGTTTACGCCCTCCTCCGAAATCTTACGCATCGCGCCAAGGCTAAAAACCTGAAACCCGCCGGAATCAGTCAGGATGGGGCCCTGCCAACCCATAAAGTCGTGGAGATCGCCGTGTTTTTCAATGATTTCAGTACCTGGACGCAACCAAAGATGGAAAGTGTTACCCAAAATAATATGTGCGCCAATCGCATCTATGTCACGTGGCAACATTCCCTTTACCGTTCCATAGGTGCCCACAGGCATAAACGCGGGTGTTTCTACAACGCCTCTGGGAAACGTCAACCGACCACGGCGTGCGACTCCCTGCTGCGCTCTTACCTCAAACGACATATGACTCATTGCTTACCCAAACCTTTTTTTGGCCGGTGTAATAAACATCGCATCACCATAACTGAAAAAGCGGTAACCGTTGGTGATGGCTTCTTTATACGCGGCCATGATGTGACCTCGACCAGCGAGCGCACTCACCAGCATCAAAAGCGTTGACTCTGGTAAATGAAAATTCGTGACCAACGCATCTACAACCGAAAAGTTGTAACCCGGATAGATGAAAATCTGAGTGTCTCCCACAAAGGGCTTTACTACGCCAGTCTCATCCGCGGCAGTTTCTAGGGCACGAACTGCGGTTGTGCCAACAGCTACCACTCTAGCGCCGCGAGCACGCGCAGCAGCCACCTCTGCGCACAGCGACTCATCTACCTCTAGGTATTCTGTGTGCATCGTATGATCTTCAATAACATCAGAACGCACCGGCGTGAAAGTGCCTGCGCCAACATGCAGTGTCACCTCGGCACGGCGCACTCCCATTGCATCAACTTGGTGTAGCAGCGCGTCTGTAAAGTGTAAACCAGCCGTAGGGGCAGCAACCGCGCCATCTCGCTTGGCGTAGACTGTTTGGTAACGTTCTTGATCGAAAGCCTCATCCGCTCGCTCGATGTATGGCGGGAGCGGCATGTGGCCGAGCTGCTCCATCAGCTCACTCAGCAGCTGATGATCGAAGGTTTCAATCTTAAAAAGTGAACCTTCGCGGCCCGTTACTTGCAACTTACCTTCGCCGGGCGCATCGCCGCGCTCTGCAGCCAGCTCGATAACTGCGCCTGCTTTGGGCGCTTTGCTGCTACGTATGTGCGCCACTGCAGAATGCTCACTAGTGAGCCGTTCTATCAGTATCTCCACCTTGCCACCGCTAGCTTTGCGCCCCCAAAGGCGCGCGGGAATGACGCGCGTGTTGTTAAACACCAGCAAATCACCGGGCGTTAGAAACTGTGTAATATCGGAGAAAGCATGGTGGCTCACTTCTCCACTGCTGCCGTCAAGCGCCAGCAGACGGCTTGCGTCGCGCTCAGGCAGCGGATGCTGTGCGATCAGATCGCCAGGCAGTTCGTAATGGAATTCAGAGCGTTTCATCGACAAAAAAGCCGGCGCATGGCCGGCTTTTGCACACCGTAACGGTGCTTACTTCTCTTCGTCTGCTGCGGGCGCTTCGTCTGCAGCGGGCGCTTCTTCTTCCGCAGGCGCCTCTTCGGCGGAGGCCTCTTCAGCAGCCTCTTCCTCAGCGGGCGCTTCTTCTACTGGCGCAGCTGGCGCTGCGGCCTTAATCAGATCTTCTTCCAGCAAAATGCGGATTTTGTCGTCGCCATTGATAGGCTGCTTGTTGGCACCCTGAACCGCGTAACGGTTGTCGCCGCGCGCAAAGATGGTGTACTCGTCTGTTTTCTTAACTAATTTCATAGCCATGTTCTTTTCTCCTTGGATACTCAGATAAAGTGCCGTTTGAAAGCACGGAAGCGGACAGCTGCACACAATTGGCAAACTGCTCCTCGAACCGGCGCGAAGTGTACAGGCAAAGTTGCTGGAGGTTAAGGATAATCATTGAAGTTTCACTCGCCATTGCTATAATCTCGCGCTCTCCACAGAGGGCACTTGCCGCCCCTGTCATCCCTTCAGTGCCGGAGTGGTGAAATTGGTAGACACGCCGGATTCAAAATCCGGTGCTAGAAATAGCGTGCCGGTTCAAGTCCGGCCTCCGGTACCATCTACATCGAATAGTTTTTTTAGACTAAACAGAACCTCCAGATTGAACAGCGTTTTTGTGCGCTTGGCCGTTTTGTGCGCTTGGCAAAAGGCGGGTTAAGCCAGTTGAACATCGCCGCTGCGTCGGCCAGGCCTATTACGGCGATTCTTAAGGCTCCAAAAGCGGGCGGTGTCGGTAGCAAGCTGCTCAGAATAGCGACGATCGCGAGCACCACTACGACGATCACCATGATGTTGATACGTACAGCGGCAAACCGCTTGATCGCAAAGAGGAAGCGGCAAACCGGGCGCGTCATCACTTAAAAACCGCTGCGCCTCAATAGCGCTGACCTCGACGCAGCACTGCGGTTCAGCGTGGATCGAAACGGCGTAAAACGGTGTGCCTCTGGAGTAACCGCTTCTACGTTCCCGAAATTGAGAAGCTCGAGACGTGAGCTGCATTCCCACTGGAGAGCTTCGCCCACCCGATGCACTCTTCCAGAAAAATACAAACGCTACCATGCCGAACAAAAACAGCATTCCGTTTTCCATTACTTCACTCCCCCGAGCCAAGATCACCACCCTAGCGGTCTTACCCAACCATACCCCCTACGCAGCAAGAGAAGCAATACGCTAAGTATTTTCCACAATGGAATCAGTAGCCTGCAGCTCACACCGGTATATCGCGTACTCCGCCTACACAGCAGAAACGAAGAATAACTATAATTCCATTTAGTTATTTTATAATATTTATAAGATTCCCAATTGATATATCTTGAAACCATTGTTAGCCTCTTCAAATCACCGGTGACGCCACCCCCTCTGGCTTTCTACACCGAACAAATTCAGTACTCGCAGGTAGACAGAGGTTGGTATGAAGCGATTTGATCTCACATTCTCAGGTAATGTGCTCGAAGAGTTTGACGTTATTCAGGTAAAGCGCGCGATGGGCATCCTTTTAGACCTATCAGAGCCGGCACAGCTTGATAACCTGTTTCTTGGCCGTAGCTTCATACTGGGACAGAATCTACCACGCAAATCAGCGGCGGAAATGTTTAGCAAACTGAGGGCACTGGGCGCCGAAGTAGAGCTGGTTCCGAGAGGCAAAGCCCCGCCCGATGCGCAGGTACTTTACTCCGCCTTTGCACTGGCTCATGCAGAGCCTGTTAAACCCAAACGCGTTGAAACTACTTTGCCCGCTAGCCTTAAAAAAGTGAACACGACACATCTTGGGGTCACTGCGGCGCCCACTCAGAATGGTGAAGAAATTACAGACCTGCGCGGTCAGCTACGCAAGCTGCAGTTTGAGCTAGACGACATCAAGTGCGTGGCGAGGCGGGAATCCAGAAAACTGCAGCGCCGCAAGGACCACTTTCAACGAATAGCCAACAGAGAGCTTGATAAAATTAAAGACGAGCGCGACAGCGTGAGTGATGAGAGTGTTGCACTAGTTGAGGAGCTCGAACAAACAGCGATGAGCTTAAAGGATGAAGCAGAGCAGAGAATTAACAAGCTAAAAGAAAGAGAGACAAAAACAACCCAGCAAACCAAGCTGGAGACAGACCGGCTGCACGGTCTGATTATTGAAACAGAGGACGAGGAACAGTCAACACTAGGACAACTAGACCAGGCCTGTGCAGAAACAAGAAGCCGCACAAACGGACTTGTTCAAGCGCTAGCAACAGAGATTGAAGAGTTGGAAAGCGCGGCACAAGCAGAGCTTTCAGCCATCCAGCAACAGGCCAATGAATATGTTAACAGCTGGAAAATGGAGAGGGCTGCTCTCGCCAACGAGCAACGTGAAATTCAAAATCAAGCTGATGAGCAAATTCAATGGCTAGCTCTACAGCAAGCAAACGAGTCAGCAAAGACGCAAGCAAAAATCGCCGAGCTAGAACAGCAGCGTGACGACACACGCGAAGCCCGTAAAGACAGCCTTTTGCTACTTCAAATAAAACACGAGGAGATTATTGCCACACTCGAACGCAACCTAATGCGGGCGCAGCATGCAGATGAAAACTCCAGGGAGAAATCGAAAGCGGCACTACAGCGGCTACACGCAAAAAAACTGGAGTTGCAGCGTCAGGCTGCAGTGGCGATCCAAGGCGTGGACTCTGAGGTTAAGCTCGAGGATCCTCGAACAGAGCAAGCTCTACCATCGCACAGAGCGTATGGCCGATAACAATGTGCGCTTCTTGAATTCTTGGCGTGTCGCCATCGGGTACGCAGAGACAATGGTCGCAGAGCTCGCGCATTTTACCGCCTGACTCACCGGTAAGCCCGAAAGTCGTAATGCCCTTCAGTTTTGCAGCCTCCAGCGCCTCAACAATATTGGGGCTGTTGCCCGAAGTGGATATTCCCATGAAAATATCACCGGCAACACCATTGGCTTCAATCTGCCGGCGAAACAGTTGATCGTAGCCATAATCATTGCCAACAGCAGTCAAAATAGAGGTGTCTGTCGTCAATGCCAAAGCCGGGAGGCCCGGACGATCGAAATTGAAACGACTCACAAATTCCGCAGCAATATGCTGGGCGTCAGCTGCACTACCGCCATTACCCGCAACCAATAGCTTATTGCCCGCTTCGTAGCGGTCGATAAGCAGATGGCCCATATCGGTTACCTGCTGCATAAGCGCTGTATCTGCAAGCATGCGCTGCTTTACGCCAATAGACGATTCCAGCTCGCTGATAACGTAATCTAGTTGGGGACGATCCATGCTGA
>JBGCFE010000012.1:0-8433 GCA_045106775.1 Halioglobus sp. | reverse complement strand
AAAAAATGGCTGGGGGGAAATGTACTCCCCAGCCATCTCCAATCAACGCTTTGGAAAAAGGGAATCTGAAGGGGTCATTGGCTGCGAGATCCACGAAGTCTCGCACTGCGGGACAAAGTGACCCTAAACCCCAGCGAAGGTAGGTCGGGTTTGCTGAGCGGATCGCGTGCATAAAGCGACGCGAGGTGCCGCGCGAATGCTTTAGAGATCGTGTGATGATGTCAAAATGGATCGACACAAATCTATGAAAACAAAGGCAAAATTACTGATATAATTAACATAATTACCATTATGCGAATATTGTTTGCGGCCGCGGCACACTGTAGACTGGGTTGCGAAATTTTCTTTTTTTCTTGCTGGCACCTAAGGAGATGAAAATATTGCATAGCCAGAGCTAACCACTCTTCGAGTCCATTTTTTTTGAGAATTTATCTAACTCAGCAGTTAGGGTTTGCCCCCATACACCGGTCTCAGAAACCGTTTCTTCGTGGAGCGCCGTAGCGTAATTGGAAATAATCTCGAACCCCCTATTTTGGCCATTTTCATCGTCGAATATTTGAGCCAAAAAATTGAACCATTTGATGCGATAGCTCGTAATTATTTGCTCTAGTCGTATTTGAGTTGCTGTGAACCGAATATGGCCATCCGTTCCCCCCATTAGTGAGTTGATTGCAAGCACACTCGCTGCCGCTGCAATAAGAACATATCCGTATGGGGCAATGTATTGAAACCGTTCGGGTTCTGCAGCCGAAATTAGTGGTGCAAGTATCCCGCCACTTCCTAAAGCCCATGCAACTAGACGCCCAAGTCTCGAGTATCTTCGCCTAGTTGTTCGTTGGCGATAGTAATACTGGACTTCCGCCATAGCGAGCTTGTCTACCTCCTTAAACAGCGCGGCCAATGACTTCCTAACATCTTCTTTGCTCCAGTTTAGTCCTTCAGTCTTCTGAAAAAAGTCTGCTAGCCGCTCGATGTCTTCTACAGGTCGCTTTCTGGTAATAATCCTACTTCTCCAAAACTGAGATGGTTGACGAATTGAACACTGAACTTTTGGAGCGTTGCCCCATACCCATCATCGTGTCCAGTAATATTCAATCCCACCGGCTCCACGGCAACATTATTCTAACCATGTTTTCTGTAAGTGACCTGACATCAGAGTTGGTCGCGTACTCTCGCTCATCATCATTCAGATTGAGGGATTGAACTAGCTCATCAAGCGGTTTTCCTTCTTTGTAATGGCGCCTTATTAACTTGAGCAGTCGCTTGTTCAGATCCCAGTAGTCTCTGTGACTAGGAAGTGTCCGATCAAGTTCGTTGTATGCATCATCTGGAAGCTCGCTATTTAGGATTTGTTGCCGCATCTTGGGCAAAAACTCAACGAGCTTTGAACCCAGTTTATCTAAGCCGTCGCTGGCAAACAGCACCAAAATATATACCTCTAACCTAGTCTTTAGATTTGGAGGAGCTTCCGCGCCTTTACTGCTCAGTGCATTCAACCAAAGAGTTCCAAAGCTACTCCCACCATCGGGGTAGTCCAAGAAATATGCTAGTTTCGCAGTGTCCTTCTCCCCCGAAACATTTTCAATATAGCGGCTGTGCAGCTCGGTTCTTGAAATGCTCAAGGCTCTCCAAGATGCATCGATTTTCTCTTCAGGGTCCAATTTCACAGCAACATCAACAAAGCTGTCGATGTACTTCATCGCTTTCTCGAATTGTTTCACATTGATCGGAAGTCCCAGAATAACTTCCCAGATCATCCGTTGGTCTTTAGACAATTTGAGGACTTCGAGTAGGCTGATAAGTTGATTGCTATCGAGTCGGATGAGAGCGTCAATGCAAATCAGTTCTGGTCGCCTTTTCAGGGCCAAAGCCACAAACAGAACTGGCGTGTTCTTATCTACCAAGTGCTTTTCCAAGACGCTTGGCAACACAGATCCAAGAAGTTGGTCAAATTTTTTGCCCAGCTCTTTCTTTTTATCATATGCGGTCGCGATTAACCTTGGAAATGACTCAACAGGAAACGCTTCGAACACTGATATGAGCTCATCATCGCCCCAGAACTGCGATGGTCCCCAGTCCAATGCCAACCATTCAATAATTTGGCAGGGACTGGCTGACGGAACTAGTGTCAATTTGGGTGGCGACAATCCAAGAAAATCTCTCCGAAGACTCCTCGCGTCGCTTTTGGGAATATCTGAAAGCGCAGAAGCCAACCAACTAATGTCATCGTTCTTTAATGACACGTTCCGATAGATTTCAACGAGGCGAGGAAATGCGACCCTTGGGTTTCGAAAATCTTTTCCATACCGCCAGAGGAACCTCTTCAATGGTGTTGTTATTGCCGAGTTTGCTTCTTCAGCAGCAGTTTGTGCCCAGTCGTTCCAACCGTCAGAAGCTTTAGCGAGGCTAGCGTCAAGCTGCAGTGCACCATCTGATACCGAGGAAGACGCAACTGCAGAACGGAACGAAAATTCTAGGCGTAACAAGGGCCATTGTTGAGACCACATTACGAGAATCGCTTGCTCCATTTCCGTCGCAGTTGCCAAACCTGTTTTAACCGCACGGTCAGTATAATAAGCGTCAATCAATTCTGTTAGTAACTCAGGGTCACACTGTATAGTTTGTGTAGATTTCGATACCTCAATGGGGCTACTATATTGAAAGTTTTCGGTAGCCTCAGAAGGTTTGCGAAAATATCGATCCAGAACACTTAAATTAGCTTGAGATGAAACTACCTCTTGCGACAACAATAGCACATGGCTCCATACGCAGCCAGGCCGCGGCATTTCTGGCGCTAGCCAAGTTCTCAACAATGCATATCTGCCACTTTCTGGAAGTTTGGCACCCGACAAATAACTCTGATTGCCTTCGATGGTTACCCCAGAGGCCAAGTCGGATAAGGCTGCTAGCCGATAGGTGTCGACAGATGAAAGCTTTGTTGATGCGGCTAACTGGCGATGTCCATTTGAGTAACCGTACAGTGCCTGATCAACCGATATGGATTCAATGTTAGTCATGAGGCTCTAAGCCGCTCAGCCAACGCACTATGTGCGTCAAATCATGAGATGCGGCACCATGCCCCTTAATCTCAATTCGCTCACTCGCCTTTTCAAGTTTCAAGAGCTCTTGCCTATCGGTTCCGTCATCTGACTTGTCTTTTTTTGGAAGCGACCCCCCTTGCGCGGAGACCCCATACACTCGGAACTCTACGTCTGCTTGAGACAAAAACTGTTCCAACAAAGGCATCTGTTGGCGAAGCCATAGGTCAGGGTCGATATGCTCTGCCACGTTATCCCATGCCGAAACAACAACCGCCAACCGCTTGGGAGACGAAATCTTCGGATCAATTAGGCAGGTCTGCAATAGGTCCACGATCTGGACTTGATGAGGGACAAGACTCGCGTCAAACGAAACTTCGGTTTCATTTTCACTTTCTGGAACCGGGCCAATGAATTTTGCGACGTCAAGTATCGAGATATCATCCCGTGGTCGCTCAGTATTGAGAAATACTAGAAGGCCATCCATTTGACCCAACAACCTCAAAGTCGAATCGTCAACGTACCTGGTCGCAAAAGCTCGCTCAAAAGTTTCACCAGAGAGATCAGGAAACGACAACCGAATATCATCGTGCTGACTGGGTTGCCTCAAATTGATTGATATGTCCTCGACTTGATCTCCTGAAGTGCGCGGAACTCTCCAACCTGCAGCCCAATAATTAGCAAGCATCTCAACATGAGAGTAGTCCCCGCTATGACTTCCTCGTTCTAGTACCGTTGGTACTTCGCCGCTATCGATTAGATGCCAGAGAGCACCGGCAAAAGTGCTTTTCCCAGAGGACTGTAGACCAAGGATCATATGATTTAGGTGTTCTGTCATCCAACGCTCCAGTTCTTCAGAATCTTGTCGATCTGACGGACCCCAACGACATTGGCATCTGGCGTAACGGTGCTACTGAGGCGTGGCTCGCACCAGCGTTGCAGAAGCTCTTCCAAACCCAAAAATCCCAACTCTGGTTGCGATATTGGAAGTGCGCAAACTCTATGGCAGCTGAATGCAGAACCAAAACTCTGGAAATCTCCATTTAGCTCAGCCTCGAATTGCTCAACCTGCTTCATCCTTGCGCCTGCATCACCGAGCGCATTAAGTTTATCAATTTTGGTAGCCAATACCTCAACCATTACGCCGGCTTTGAGTGCGCCATTATCGTCTAGTGCCCTCAATAGTTGCTTAAAACCTCGCTTGTACCCGGTACGAAATTCAAGGGACGTCAGCTTATCAGAGTCTAAAAGAACACATATTCTATCTGCTAGTCGTAGTTCAGATAACTCATCAATGAGATCCGTGTTTATTCGAGCTGCTTCAAAGGCTTCCCCTGAACGGTCTGAAACAACCAATTCAGTAACATGGTCGCTCCCGGATAGGCTTAGATGGAAAAAGCCAACAGGGTCCGAACGACTGGTTCGAGGGGTCGCGGGCGTTTTGCGTTGAGATTGAAGCAGAGCTAGATGATGTCGACGTGCAAAAGCCAATAAAGTTCGGCTACCGGCAAAACATAAGTCGCCAACACGGCCTTTGCAAAGCAAGCCATATATCGATGCAATCAGAGTTGTCTTGCCAACGCGCTGCTCTCCGATGATTACAACAGTTTGAGTTCGCACCTGCTTTCTCAGCCGGAACAAATCCACTTCGCTCAACAGGTCATTGCTTAAGAGGTTTGCGGCGCTGCCACTTACATTGACAGGTTCTTTGTCTATTTCTTCGAGGTTTTGGGACTCTAAATTAGTATTTTGTTGACCAAAGTTTGGACACGCTTCTATCGGGTCATTCCCCAATATGCATACACCGGTTTCCGCAACGTCGCACTCTGGGTTGGAGCACAGCGCACTGTCAGCACTCATTTCAACCACACCTGATCAATAAGCAGCCGTTCGTGGTAAGCTTGCAGAGCCAAATCATAGTGAGACATTTGCGTTGTTCCACTTATTCCAACTTTGTTTTTGATACACCCTACGAGGCCTGCTTGGCCGTGAGAGTCCATGATTGACGTCAAACCATGTATTGGAGCTATCGACACATCGATGTCGGAAGGTATATCTAACTTTCCAAAGTCTAAGTCACCAAGCTCTTTGATTGCATTACTGAGCTTGATCTTAGTTGAAGAGTTTGAGCCCAACGCCTTTCTTATTATGCCATATGCCCCGTAAGGACCTGGGAGCGAGTTAACAAGACGCGCAACATCGAACCCTATGACTATTGCCTTGGCGCCATCGCTCAGCTCACCAATCGGTTGATCCAGAAGGTAGCTATGTCCACCCAAGTGCCACCAGAGGAGATCCACTTCTTCGGCCAAGCGCCTGTTCTCATTATGCAAAGAACCAATAGCGGCATTCGCGGATGTGGCCACTGCGCTCGCCTGCCGCAAAATATCTGCAGCGACAGAACTAAATAGTGCCTCCCCATTCTCCTCCGTAGCCTCAGTTAAGTACGCCTTAATCTTTTCAGCATAAGCTCCTTTTTTGGGAACTGGCACACTTGGCGCTACTGATGATGTACCTCGATCACGCATGAGCTCTGCAAGTAATTCCCGTGCATCAGAGGCGAGTGTGTCACTACCTGGACTTTGTCGTATACCCATAAGTGAACCAGTCAAAACAACTATCGGTGTTCCAAATCTTCTAGTGTGAATTAGGTTTGACAGCACCAAAGTCGCAATAATGGCGGCCTCTTCTTTGTCATGATCAAGTGAAAACACGGGGTCACTTGCTTTGACTGCTTCTAAAAACCAATCGAGGGGTTCACTGGTTTCTTCATGTGGAAGCTTATAAGCAATCTTAGCCAAGGTAACGATACGGTCTGCTTGCTTAGGTGCGTCTTCAAATAGAACGAGGTGACTGGCGGCTCGTGCTTCAATAGTCTCTCGCGGCGCGCTTGGCTGCAACGCCCTATATTCTTGTATGAAATCAAACTCTGCCATTCGGGCCTCTCTAGTCGCTACACTGCATCAATTGCTGCGTCGAGGGCCTCAAGCTCCCCACGCTCTTCTGCTCTCCTAATGGCGGTTAGTGCCAATTCATAGTCAAGCAAACTTTGGTCACCATCCTGATCTAGTCCAAGCTCTATAATGATCTTTCTCTGCTCGTGCTCACGAAGAGAGAGCATTTTTACCGCCAAAGATCTCACATTTAATGCAGAGCCGGGCACAGCTTGTTCTCCATGACTGCTTGTGAATTCAAACGTTTCTTCGACAAGATCTACTTCCGCTGCGGCCTGCCAAGCCGGTAACTCATGGCTGAAAGTCCAAGGATCGATGCCTTTCCTGTCAGGTACTGCAATAAACCTAACACCTTCTCGTTGCCTAACCCAAATTTTTCCTTCGAGCCGCCGATTTTCGGGACTACCGTCGACGGCAACCTCTATGAAGTTGTATCCAGGCTTCCATTCAGGACCATCTCGATCAGGATGCACCGCCCCCGCACGTATCGCTGTAAAATCTATGTTTTGATCAACGCGACGGGTATGTTCGTGTCCGAAAAGATGGAGTTTAGCGACACCTTCTACCCGTTCACGAAAGTTAGCTGAATTTCGGAGCCAATCGTACGGATGATGGCAGAGAACAATGTCGACTACGGAGTCACTTCTTTCTATGACTTGAGCGGCCGAAGGATCAACATACATCGTATCTTTGGCGTCGTGCTCATCACAAACCAGCACTGAATTGAAGCCCCAAAGCCTTAGGACTGAACCATCATTCAAGTCGAAATCACGACAAGCATAAGGTCTTTTTTCATCGTCAGCGTCGGAAAATGCATCGATGTCGCACCAAAACTTTGCAGCGAAACGGTTGTAAGCATGGATCGGTCGAAACAACATCTCAGATGATGCAGGATCACGAAGATATCTCGTCATTTCGTAATCAGCATCTTTGACTGCCACACCCCTCAGTTTGATTCGAGCATCGGCATGCATCGGCGACTTAGATTCATTTCGGTCAACGTCATGGTTACCAGGAACTACAAAAATATTCTCGATATCGCACCCTGCGGCAGAACACAGTTGCACTAACCATTCGAACGCAAAATCATATTCCTTCTCTTTACCCGCGAACGCGATATCACCAGAAATTAAGATACAATCCGTATCTTTCTGTAGGCGGCGTCTCATTTCGCGAACATCTTGAATAATGTCATCGCGCAAACCACGGTTTGGATCGTCAGGTCTTCTGATATCGTCGCTATGAAAATGTATGTCTGATAAGTGTAAAAGTAACATCGACGTTCCTGTAATCATTACCTAATCATGTCCTATAATATGCAAATCAACAACCAAACTCTGCGACGTCGGTCGATTGCAATTCGAGACACAAAATCTTCGACCCTCGCCTACCAACAACATGGCCGGATGCGTGACATCATCATGCGCAACTGCGTGGAACCCAATGCCAAGTGTTTTCGTGAAAGAATGGGAATATAGACGTAGTTTATCTTGTGTCTGACATCAGCGCTTGTGGGTCCATTCAGGGCCATTTGCTAAGAGAGGTTTTATTGCGACACACTGGCTTCCGTCATCGTAGTCTTGAAATCGTCGTGTGAGCCACACCCAAATCCAATGCGATCGAACGGCAGGTCTCTCCATTCGCCATGCGATTACGAGCAAGTTGCCGTTGGTGCTCTGTGAGCTTTGGCTTGCGTCCGAACTTAGTGCCGTTTGCGATAGCGATCTGGCGGCCTTCGTTGGCGCGTCGTGTGATACGTTCGCGTTCGTCCTCAGCCAAAGCTGAGAGAAAGGCAAGGATGCCCTTGCCCATGGGAGTCGTTAGGTCGAGCCAGGGCTTGTCCAAAACTTTGACGGTCGCTGATCGGTCCGCGACTCGTTGGATGATATTGATCCCATCCATCATCGATCTGGTCGCCCTATCCCATTCGGCGATGACGAGAACGTCCCCTGCCCCCAAGGCATCGATCGCGCGCTCCAACTGAGGGCGACCTTTCACTGTCCGACCCGACGCAACTTCACGAAATATCTTGTCCGCTTTGGCTGTATTTAAGGCACCGATCTGGCGATCAAGGGACTGTCCTTGGCTGGACACTCTGGCGTAACCGATAAGCATAAGAATACCCTAGATCATGCAGAAGTATTGTGCACCTGATTTATGCACCAATCAATAAGCCTTGTTTTTATGACCGCGTCGAGTCGTTGCAAATATCATGCTTTTCTTACCTAGCCCCCAAACCAACAGCTCAATTAGCTCACTAGGAAAGAGAAGTTGACCATTGCATCCGATCCTCGATCAATTTTGCGAACGGAACGATGTCGCCCCCAACACTCGCCGACTCCAAGGCAGACATATATGCTGCTCGATGCTCAACATCGATAACTGTCCAAGGGTAGCCGCCGGATGCAAACATTGCGTTCATCAAAAAACGGGCCATGCGC
>JBGCFE010000119.1:0-5164 GCA_045106775.1 Halioglobus sp. | reverse complement strand
TGTTTTTGTTTGGAGCGCGTACATGAGCCCCAATGAAGTGCTCGCTCTGTGTATGTTTTCCAGCTTTATCGCGCTGGTGTTTACTGGTTACCCAATCGCCTGGGTGTTGGGTGGGTTGGCGGTTTTCTTTACGGCAATTGCCATCGTTCTGGAGATCGATCTTGGTATCGTGACCGATGTTGATTGGGCGTATACCTCCCTGGCGGTTGATCGTACGTGGAACGTCATGGAAAACTGGGTGATGGTTGCATTACCCATGTTCGTGTTGATGGGCTTGTTGTTGGATAGATCAGGCGTGGCGCGCAATTTGTTAACCAGCGTTGCCCGCCTGTTGGGGCCTGTTCGCGGCGGGTTAGCGGTTACGATTACTGTCATTGGCATTTTGTTGGCAGCAACTACGGGAATTATCGGCGCATCCGTTGTACTGCTCGCCCTGTTAGGTTTGCCCGTGATGTTGGAGAACGACTACGACAAATCGTTGGCGGCAGGTACCGTCTGCGCGGTTGGCACGCTGGGTATTCTGATTCCCCCGAGTATTATGCTCGTTTTAATGGCAGATCGAATGACCATGAGCGTCGGTGATTTGTTCATGGGCGCGCTGATACCAGGAGCGATGCTGGGCGGTTTGTACATTCTCTATATTCTTGGCGTGGGGTATTTTCAACCAGAGCGGGCGCCCGCGGCGCAACGAGAACCAATAGACCTTGCAGCGGTACTCGATTTGATCAAAGCGATTGTGCCTGCGGTTTTTCTCATTTTGGCGGTGTTGGGCAGTATTTTTTTTGGCGTTGCAACGCCCACTGAGGCCGCGGGCGTTGGGGCTGCGGGTGCTTTATTTTTGGCTTGGTCAAATGGAGCGCTCAGTTTTTCGGTGTTGCGCGATGTGCTAGAAGAAACAACACGAACCACGGCCTTTATTTTTGCGGTGCTCATAGGCGCAACGGCGTACTCTCTTGTGTTGCGTGGCCTGGGAGGCGATGAGCTTATTGAGCGAGCCTTGATGTCGTTACCGTTCGAGGGTAGCGGCATAGTGATCTGTATTTTGTTCGCTACTTTCTTGCTCGGGTTTTTTCTAGATTGGATTGAGCTAACGCTAATCGTATTACCATTGGTTTCACCGGTGGTTGTAACGCTCGGCTTTGATCCCGTTTGGTTTACGGTGCTTTTTGCGGTGTGCTTGCAGACCAGTTTTTTGACGCCCCCGGTGGGTTTTGCCATTTTTTATCTACGCGGTGTGGCACCGCCGGGCATTGAAGTGGGTACTATTTATAGAGGGGTTGTTCCATTCATTGTTATTCAGCTGCTTGGAATGCTGCTGATATTCAATTGGGAGCCACTGGTGACTTGGCTACCTTCGAAGGCTTACGGGTAGTTTAAAGGTAGCGTATACGCCCGCGCTTACCTGTTCTATAAGTGGCGAAGGTTCATTCACAACTACGGACTCTTCAGAACAGCCAGTGTTCGAAAGCGCGGTGATAGCGGCGAGTTTTTTTCCAGAATATTGAGCGCAGTTTCAACAAACTGTGAGTACTTTTGTTGGTCTGAGGTTTTTGTCTGTAGAGTAGAGAGCAGTAGCCGTGAAAACTCTCGCACATGACGTATCGGGGCAGCGAGGTCGTGGGAGATTATCGACAGAAACTCCTGCAATTCGGCAGTTTGCTTCTCCACGCTTTTTTCAGGGTGGTTCATGCTTGATGTATCCCCGTATCGGCTGTTTGAAATTCAGGCTGCGCTATGGGCGTTTTTTGCTTCGGCTTTTTCGCCAGCTATGGGTAGAGTTAAGGTAAAGGTGCTGCCCTCATTGAGCTCGCTCTTCACCTGTAATTCACCGCTGTGATGTCTGGCTATATCAGCGCAGACGTATAAGCCTATGCCCATGCCTTGGTGGAATTCGGAATCTTCAACGCGGGTTTGTGCAAATCGCTCGAAAATATTGTCGATAAACTTGGGGCTTATGCCTCGGCCTGTGTCACTTACCGAAACAGAAATTGTGTTGCCTTCTAACGCTTGGCTTTTTATGACTATCGTGCCTTCGTCAGTAAACTTGATAGCATTAGCCACTAGATTATTAACGAGTTGACCAAGCCGTATAGAATCGGCCATTACTGCCGGTAGGTCGTTTCCAAGATCCAGCTCCAGCGCTATGCCTGCCTTGTCGGCAACGGGGCGCAAGACTTCTACGCTATCTTGAATAATGGGGTTTACCTGACAGTGTTTAAGATCATAAGACAATTGGCCGGTTTCAACGCGGGTGGTATCCACTAGCCCGTCTATCATGTGGCTCAATCTGTCGCAGCTGGTGAGCGATGCGCTCAGGTACTCTTCTTGCTCTTCGGTAAGCGGGCCGCCTTTGCCTTCCAGCGTAATCGAGGTTAGCTCACGTATTGCCGTTAGTGGCGTCTTTAGTTGGTGGGAAACTGTTTCATAGAAAGAGCAGAGTTCGTCATTGGCGCGAATGAGCTCCTGGTTAACCGCAATGATTCTCAAGCGCTCTGCCGATAATTCACGACGCAATTGTGCCTGCTGCAGTGCATTGGTTAGCGCACTGCCCAGTGATACCGGGCTGAGTGTTCGCTTCGGTAGATAGTCGGCAGCGCCGCCATGCATTGCCTCAACCGCGAGCAGTTCGCTGCCCTGGCCGGTAAACAGGATAATCGGTAGATGTGCATCGCAAGTGCCGCTGCGCAGGGCATCAAACACTTCGGTACCGACCATGTCGGGTAGCCGCTGATCAACTATGGCGCAATCGAGCTTAAACTCTTTTGCCAGCTTGATACCTTCTTCGCCGGTGGCTGCCTCCAGCACGTCAAACTGTGCTAGCTCTACCATCGCTTTGATGAGTGCCCGATCTGCCGGATCGTCGTCGACGATTAATAGGCGTAGACGCTTGGAGCCATCGGAGTTGGTGAACGCGTTGGTGTCCGGCATAAAATTGTAAATCCAAACTTTAACTGGCCAGGACGAGGGTGTGCTGTGCCCGATTTAGGGAAACATCGACGATAGACTCAGTGGTGGCTGTCTGTCAATTGGCATGCGTAATATGGCCAAACTGATAGTGAGCCTAGGGGGTAATCGATTGTGAAAATTGCGTATTTTCTAGGAAAGTTAGTACTTCGTATAGTACCGAGTTGTCTCTATCGGCCACGCGCGATAGCGCTAACAGGATGGCGACATGGCCCATATCTGGATAAAACAGACTGTGGGCGGTGCCCAGGTTGGCGTTGATAGATTCGCTAAATTGATGGCTGTTTACCGGCAGCACTGTTGTATCGGCCTCGCCGTGCAGCACCAGAACAGGGGGCTCGTTGCCCGAGATATGGTACTGGGGGCGCATGACATCAAAGTTCTCGAGGTTGGCGAAGATGTCGCGAAATTTACGCTCTTTAGGCGTGAAACCGTAGGGGCCCGCTAAACCAATAAAGCCGCTGATCGACGAGTTAGCTACATGGTGTTTTTCCAGATAGCTTGGGTCTGTGATTAGTAGTGCGCCAGTATGGGCGCCCGCAGAGTGGCCCATCAGAAACACGCTATCTTGCGCCGCATACCGTGGGCCATTCTCAAGCAGCCAAGCCGTTGCCAGTGCAATATCATCCACAAACGTGGGAAAGGTAGCTTCTGGATATTTTAGGTAGTCTGGAATCGCGACGCTGTAACCGTGTTGTGTGAGTGCGTCTGCAATGAAGTAGTAACTCTCTTTTTGTCCACTTGTCCAACTGCCGCCATAAACAAAAATCACGAGCGCGTTTTTGGATTGAATGTTCGCGTTCGGAAGATACAGATCTAGCTTTTGGTGTGCTGCGTCGCCGTAGGAGATATTGCGAGTGGCATCGTGCTGGCTAAACAGATAAGAGGGCGTGTTAATGGCTTTTAAAGCAATATTTGAGCAGGCAGTGAGTAGCGCGGCGAGCATAATTAGGCCAGATATTCTAAGGGTATGGAGCGTCACGATGTTTACTTAGTATTTACTGAGCGTTTTCTTTTGTGAGGGTATGGCTCAAGAAGCGTCTTTTTGTTTGCGTAATAAGCTTACTGTTTTAAACCATTTTTCCATGTTCTCGCGGCTGGTGTCCTGCAGTTCCAGCCCCAGCCAAAACCCTTGTCCGTCTTTGGCCTTACGAATCCAGCGAGCCTGTGCGCTTAGTTCCAAATTCTCTATCCAGTTTGCTTCGGGAACCGCAATGTTTAAGCGAGTGCCGGGTTCTATTTCCATCGGCACATAAATGCATAGGCCTTCAATTGATACATCAACAGTTTCACATTTGATCACGTCTATGCTGGTGGAGCGTCTGTTTCCGCTCTGTAGAATCTCCAGGTAGATGGGTTGAATGATGCCAATGCGTTCGTGTTTACGTCTCTCCGTTATCGTATTGCTCAAGCTGTAACTTCCCGTTTTTAACGTGGCTGCCTATCCATTGATTAAAGCGGCTGAACGCGCCTTTGGCACGGGAAATAATGCAGATAATTAGAGTGGGATTTTCAACATTTGTGCCTGCGTGTATTGGGTGGCCAGGGTGTATTCATGAACGTTCCGACCCAGTGCACTAAGATAACTAGCACCAAATCACCCTGGCCCATGAGATGGCTTAGGCCCATACCGCCAAGGAAAGTCACGCAGCAATTCACTGCCCGCCAGCGCAGCGTGAAGTAGTGAATGAGCGCAAACATTGCGTTGCTGATGATGTGCGCATGTAACCGCGACAGCTCTATTTCAAGCACGGCGGGCAACAGAAGCCTAAATGCAACTTCTTCTGCTATTGATATCCATAGCAGGTAGCTAATCCACAGGCTTTGCCTGATCGGTTGGTAGGCTCTACGGCGGCTCCAGAGTGCAAAGAAGGCGAGAATGCATGCGGCTGCTAGTACGTAGTGAGAGATATTCTCGCTAAAGGGAGCGGTTGCCTGTGCCACTAGTGGCATTGCGCTCGGTGTGAGCAGGCATAATAGTGCGACTGTGCTCATAGTCACGCCGTGACGTCTGAACACATCGGCAAAGGTTTCGAGGCGATAGCCGTTGGCGCCCGGTTTACGCTGGAGTCTCCCCGGGCGCGCTGCCTTGGTTGGCTTGGCTATCTCCAATATTGCATACTCGGCTAGCCTTCGAAGGCTTTGCGCGGTGTGCTTACGCCTTCGCTAGCTTCACCTTTCAGATAAGCCATCATCGTGT
>JBGCFE010000118.1:0-3807 GCA_045106775.1 Halioglobus sp. | reverse complement strand
CGAGAAAAAGGACTTCGTTCGCATGCCAACAGGGAATGTCGCTGATCAATGTAGTCGGGTATGGCTGAGGGGGTGCTTGGGTGCCCTGTTGGTGTTCGGTCAGCTGATCTGTATACGGGCTTCGCTGGCAGAATCCCTGCCTGTGGAGGCGTTCGCTAGCCTGCCGAGAGTGTCCAGTGTTCAGCAAATCCAGCTTTCGCCATCGGGTGAGCACTTGGCCTATGTGCTCAACTCCGGCGGTTACAGTGTGCTGGCTGTGCAGGAAATTGAATCGGGTAAGCGGATTATGCTCAGGAAAACCGACAATGAAAAATACGTCTTCCGTTGGCTGAAGTGGATTAACCCTGAGCGTTTTGTTTTTAGTGTCTATTTTCCAGATCGACGCTACGGTGTTGCTACTGGGGAAACACGATTGCTAGCAGCGGGTATTCACGACGATAAAGTGAAGCTTCTGCTTAAGCCACGGCATGACAAAGAGCACCGGCATATCTCACAAGTTCAAGACAGAATTGTGAGTATTCTGCCGAAAGAGCCCGATCACATTTTGGTTGCAATGGATGCAGAAGAGCCGACGTTTCCCGGTGTCTATAAAGTGAATGTTAACAACGGTAAGCGGCAGCGCGTACAGAGACATAAAAAGCCCATTCGTTCCTGGGTGGCTGATCAGGAGGGCAATATTCGCGCCGGGGTTGGCTTCGAGCGCCTCACCACTAATCGTTCGCTGTGGATTCGGCGCTCGGGTGAAAAAAAGTGGACGCTGGTAGAAGAGTATAAAACCTTTGGTCGGGCGGAGATTACTCCCCTTGGATTTGGCAATAACCCAGACCAGCTTTATGTACGTGATCTGCATGAAGGCAAGTACGCGGTGTATCTAATGGATCTGGCGTCTGACAATTTGGCGCGAGAGTTGGTTGCGTCTGATCCTGACTATGATGTATCTGGTGGTCTTGTCTGGTCGCCAAAAACGGGAGAGGTGATTGGTGTAGAGCATGCCTACGCTGCCGGAAGTGTCATTTACTTTGACAAACAGCGTGAAGCGTTTCAGGAATCGTTGGAGAGCACGTTTACGCAAACGCATAACTTAATCGTTGGCCTTACCGATGATGAGCAGCAATATCTTTTGTACACATCGGCCTCCGATGTGGGTGGGGTGTTTTATCACGGCAAGCGGGATAAGGGCACAGTGTCGGCAATGCTCTACAACTACCCACGGTTAAAAGATCAGGAGCTGTCGCATTCCAAGCGCATTACTTATGCCGCCCGTGATGGCCAGGAAATCGAAGGGTATCTGTGGCTGCCAGTAGACTCGGCCTCGAAGAAGCTTCCTCTTATCCTGTTTCCCCATGGTGGCCCGATGTCCAGCGACAGGGGTGGCTTCGATTATTGGACGCAGTTTTTTACGCACCGTGGTTACGCTGTTTTACAGCCAAACTTTCGTGGCTCTACTGGGTATGGGCATGACTTTAGTATGGCGTCGCTGCGGCAGTGGGGTTTAGCAATGCAAGATGATTTGGAAGACGGCGTGCAGTCGTTGGTAAGCCAGGGCATTGTTGATGCCGATCGCGTTTGTATTGTTGGGGCAAGCTACGGTGGGTATGCGGCACTCATGGGCGCAGTTAAGACGCCGGATACCTATCGCTGCGCGATTAGCTTTGCGGGCATTTTCTCTTTGCCAGATTTACGTGCCACCTCGCGGCACTATGTGAACAAAAAGATCGTTAATGCCCAAATAGGGTCTGATAAAGACCAGCTTCGAGCAACATCGCCGCTTTATCATGCAGACAAAATTAAAGCCCCTGTGCTGATAGCGCACGGCGATATTGATAGGACTGTTCCAGTTTCTCAAAGTCGGAAAATGGCGAAAGCCCTTAAAAAATCTGGCCGGGAGTATCAATATCTAGAGCTAGAGAATGGGTCACATTCACTGTCCAATGAAGCTAACCGGCTTGGCCTTTTTCGCGCAATGGATGCTTTTCTGGCAAAGCATCTTCCCGTTGAACGCTAGCGCCCAACAAGGCAGGGTGTTCTTTCTTATGGATATTGGGGCGTAACATGATTTCCAATCGAGCGGCATTGATTGCTGTGCTGGTTGCTTTTTTCGTTGGTATCTTGGGCAGCCTATCGCTTCGCCCTGCGGGTGTGAGCGTAAATGCCCCATCCACTTCTACTGGAGGTGGAGCAGAAACAGTCAGGCGCCTTCACTGGCGGTTACCGATTTCAATAAGTAGCACAACCCCAATTCTGGGGGAGACCCCCGGATGGGTGGCGGATGCGCTGTTCGTCGCCTCTGCCGGTGCACTACAGATTGATGTTTTTGACCCGGGTGAAATTGTTCCCGCTTTTTCAATCACCGATGCAGTGCGAGATCGCAAAGTCCCTGCCGGGCACACTTGGTTGGGCTACGATCAAGGAAAGGTACCTGCGTCGGCCCTGTTGGCGGCTACGCCTTTCGGCCTTGAGCCCTGGGAATATCTTGCATGGTGGCATGAAGGCGGTGGGGCGCAGTTGGCTGACGCGATCTATGCGAAGCGAACGATCAAACCCTTGCTCTGCGGCATTATTGGTCCGGAAACCGCCGGTTGGTTTCGCAAGCCCATCAATACGTTAGAAGATTTGGAAGGATTGAAGATTCGTTTTGCCGGTTTAGGTGGAAAGGTGATGGAGCGCGTTGGCGCATCTGTCACGATGCTGCCCGGATCTGAAATCTATCAGGCGCTGGAGAAGGGTGCCATTGATGCTACCGAGTTCTCTCTTCCGGCCATGGACCAATCGCTGGGTTTTGCGCGGGTGGCAAAGAATAATTATTTTCCGGGTTGGCATCAAACATTTACTGCTGTGCACATGGTGGTCAATTTGCACGTGTGGGAAGCGCTTTCCCCTGCAGATAAACAAATGCTGCAATCTGCCTGCGACACAGGTTCGGTAAAGAGTTTGGCGGCGTCTGAAGCGCGGCAGGGGCCTGTTATATCCGGATTTGAGGCTCTTGGCGTGAACGCCAGCTACCTCGATAGGGAGATTCTGCTTGAGTTAAGGCGTGTAACCCAGGTTGTTGTGGCTGAAGAGGCGCAAAAGAACGAAGACTTTGCCCTTGTTTTAGAATCGCAGCGAGCGTTTCTCGAAGCTTACGCGCCGTGGAAGCGTTTAGGTTACTTGCCCCGAGATTTTTGATGAACATACCTGAGCTTCCTCATACGGCTATTTCGCGCCGAATTGACCCTTTTTTGGCGGCGGTGGGCCAGTGGCTATCATGGGTGTGGTTGCTATTGCTGCTGGTGATCGTCGGAAATGTGCTTTTGCGTTATGTGTTTGGTGAGGGGCGTATAGAGCTAGAAGAAATACAATGGCATTTATATTCTCTCGGATTTTTGCTGGGTTTTTCCTATGCGTTTCAAGCTGACGCGCATATTCGGGTAGATGTCGTATCGGAGCGCTTACCGCAGCGCTGGCGAGCGTGGTTGGAACTCTACGGTATGTTGTTAGCACTACTACCATTTATAGTGTTGATGCTGTGGTACAGCGTGCCCTTCGTACTTGCCAGTTGGCAGGTGTCTGAAGTATCGCAGGCGCCCGGCGGTTTACCGTATCGCTGGGTAATAAAGTCCGTACTGCCCCTTGGCTTTAGTCTGCTGTTGCTTGCGCTGATTTCTCGCCTTAGTCGTGTCTGTTTGTTTTTGTTTGGAGCGCGTACATGAGCCCCAATGAAGTGCTCGCTCTGTGTATGTTTTCCAGCTTTATCGCGCTGGTGTTTACTGGTTACCCAATCGCCTGGGTGTTGGGTGGGTTGGCGGTTTTCTTTACGGCAATTGC
>JBGCFE010000117.1:0-6155 GCA_045106775.1 Halioglobus sp. | reverse complement strand
ATCGTGGGCCGTCGCGGGCCCGGCGAGAACACCTTTTTGCGCACCGAAAAAACCTACGGCGATTTTTCGCTCAAGATGCAAATGCGCTGGGATGAGCTGGGTAACTCAGGTGTGCTGTTTCGTGCGCAACAGCGAGACGGTGACGGTAGAGCGTTTGGCTATCAGTACGAGTTGGATGCGTCTGATCGCGCGTGGAGCGGCGGTATTTATGATGAGGCGCGTCGTGGGTGGTTGGCCAATCTGGAAGAAAATGAAGAAGCCCGCGTCGCCATAAAGCTAGACGATTGGAATGATGTTGAAATAGAGGCGCGTGGAGCGCAGATAAAAACCTGGATCAATGGTGTGCCTGCCGCAGAGATCATCGATGGTCTGGATGCAGAAGGTTACATTGCCCTGCAGGTGCATTCTGGAGAGACGGGCGTTATGCGCTGGCGCAATATTCGTCTGCGCGAGTTGCCTCCGTTGTCGTTGCCCGGTGCGGATCTGCTGGCGGCCGAAGAATGGCAGCCAAAGAACCTGGGTGCTCTGGCGTTTAGTGATAGCGGCTTCTCCGCGCCGTTTACCAGCGGCGAAGCGCTATTGAGTCCACGCCGGCAGTTCAGTGACGCACGATTGGTGTTTGATGTGCCTGCGTGTGAATCGCCCACGGTCATTCGTCTGCGTTATCTGGATGATGACAGAGGGCAGGGCGCGTCTTTCGCCGAGGTGTCCATTTATGCCGAAAAGGCGGAGGGTGTGCTGCGAGTGGCAGGTGCTGAGCAATCGTTTGATCCGGTAATGCTCGCCTCTTCTTCTTCGCATCCCGTAGTTGCAACCATGGTGGGTAAGTCGGTCGTTGTGTCGGTGGGTGAGCAGGATATTTTGCGCCTCACCGATGATGCGCTGCCGTCTCGCGGTGGTTTGCAGCTGGTGCCCGCGCGTTGTGGTAACGAGTTTGCCGTTGAGAATTTCACATGGTTTGCGCTGCGAGAAGGCAGTGAGGCCCCGCTGCCGTATGAAACCTTGGATAACGAGCCCGCGCCGGTGTTAACACCGCAAGAATCGTTGCAAGCTTTTCGCATTGCCCCCGGGTTTGAAATCGAGCTGGTTGCTGCAGAGCCATTAGTGGAAGAGCCCGTTGCTATGGCCTGGGATGAGCGTGGCCGGCTGTATGTGGTGGAGATGCGTGGGTATATGCGCGACGCCTATGGCGCTGGCAGTGAAGAGCCTGTTGGCCAGGTTGTTCGCCTTACCGATACTGACGGCGACGGGCAGATGGATGAGAGTGAAGTATTTCTCGGTGAGCTGGTTAACCCGCGCGCCATTGCCGTAGTGAACGAAGGGGTTTTGGTGGGCGAGCCACCCAACCTGTTTCTCTGTGAACTTCCCACGCCGGATGCGTTGTGCAAACAGCCCAAGCGTATTGGTGTGTATGGCGAAGAGGTTGCCACGGCCAACGTGGAGCACCTGGAGAACGGTTTGCGTCAGGGCCTTGATAACTGGCTGTACAACAGTAAATCGACGCGGCTGCTTAAACTTACGGGTGAAAATTTGGAAGTGCGGGAAGGCCTGTTTCGCGGCCAGTGGGGCATCACTAAAGACAACTATGGCCGCATGCTCTACAACCATAACTCCACCTGGATACAGGCCGATTACTTTGCGGCAGAGGATATTCTCGTGCCCGGTAGGCCAAACCAATACGCAGGGCTTGGTGTGAACCTGACTAACCCGCCCGAAGTGTTCTCTGTGCGTGTTAACCCCGGCGTTAACCGCGCCTATCTTGATTCAACCTTGCGTGACGACGGGCGATTGGCTAATGCGACAGGCGTCAGTGGGCTGGTGTCTTATCGCGGTGATCAGTTTCCGGAGCAGTATCACTCACACGTTTTTGTGCCAGAGGTAGCGGGGAATGTGGTCGCGCAGTTCAAAATCACTGAAGACGGCATTGAGCTGGGTGCAGAGCAACAGTTGTACGACGATTCACAGTGGGGCAAGCGTGACTTTCTGGGTTCTACCGACGAGCGCTTTCGCCCGGTAGATGCGATGAATGGCCCAGACGGGGCGCTATACATCATCGACATGTATCGCGGTATTGTGCAGGACGATCACTTTTTAACGGATGAATTACGCGAACAAATTTTCCAGCGTAAGTTGGAGACACCCATTGGTATGGGCCGCATCTGGCGGGTACGCCATGTTGATGGTGGTGAGCGCGAGCCGCTAGCAGGTTCGGTGAGTTTGGCATCAGCCAACAATGCGCAATTGCTCAACGCGTTAGGCAGTGCCAATGGGTGGAAAAGAGATACCGCGCAACGGCTTTTGCTTGTGCGGGAGGGCGCTTTACAGACTTCGCTTGAAGACATCGCGACAGGCGAAAACACCCTGGCCGCGTTACACGCTATCTGGGCACTGGAAGGTCGCAAAGAGCTAACACGGGAAACGTTGCTAGCCGTTGCCGCGATAGATGATACGCCGCGCCAGCGCAATGCGCTGCGTGCGGGTGCAAGCGTGCTTGAAGCAAATGATTTGCTCGCGCTAGAAAAGCAGTGGAAGGATGCGCCTGTGGCCCTGCGAATGCAGCTAGCATTGGCCATGTCGGGCAAGGCCGATACACAGGATGTCCGCGCCTCACTCGTTGCACTGCTTCGCAACAATTTAGATGACACTTATGTTCGCCAAGCCGTGGTTCGCGCGGTAGCCAATCAAGAGTTGGCATTTTTGGAGCAACTGCTCGTAGACGAGGCGTTTTCGCAGCCTAGTAAAGGCGGCGAGACAGCGCTGGCTGAGTTGGCCATGAACGCCTATCGAACACTGCGTGGCGACTTAAGCTCCAAGCAAACGGCAAACCCAGCCTTGCTCCCTTTATTGGCTTTAGTTGCTTCGCGTGAAGGCAGTGATGCCTGGCAGCAGGTTGCCATGTTGAACGGGTTTTCTACGTTTGTATTGGAAGAGGGCTTTACGCCGGCGCAGTTTGCAGAGGCGCCTCCTATTTTTGCTGACGGCACGATTGAAGAAGCAGATCCCCTTTGGGATGCTCGGTTGGCAGGTAGGGTTGCTTTTACCTGGCCGGGTGACGAATTGGCCATGGGTATTAAGCCGTTAAGCCCGGGCCAGCTACAACTCATGGCGCAGGGCGAAGCGTTTTATCCGCAATGCGGAGCCTGCCATGGCGATGGTGGGCAGGGCATTGACGGCCTGGCGCCGCCGTTAGCCGGTGCGCAGTGGGTAACTGGGCCACCCGAGTGGTTGGGCCGCATTATTTTGCAGGGCATTAGCGGGCCGTTAGAGGTAAAAGGGGTGACATGGCAGGGTGTGATGCCGCCGCACGGGCACCTCGAAGCATTGAATGACGATACCCTGGCTGGCCTCATGACGTATTTACGCAGAAGCTGGGGCAATAAAGCTGACCCTGTATCTGCTGCCATGGTCGCCGACATTCGAAAGGCAAGTGCCGATAGAGACGCGCCCTGGACGGCAGAATCGCTGCAGCAAGTGCCGTTCGATAGGGGCTTTGGCCGCTATGTGGGTAAATACTCAGTGAGCTTTTTGAAATTAACGGTGACTGAAGAGCCCGAGGGTTTGCACCTGTCTATCCCGATGTACGGTAGCGGTGTGATGGAGCAGCTTACCGATACTATTTTTCTGGCAGCAGCAGGGGGCGAAAGCGTGAAGCTAGAGTTTGTGGTGGGTGAGTCGGGCGAGGCGAGTCAGATTATCATGCACCGAAAGGGCGAGAAAATTCCTATTAAGCGGGTGGCAGAGTAACCGCTCAAAGCGCAGAGGCGTTACCTTAGGAGGGCGTGTTCGTTTGCTGATCTAGCTTGTGTTGGCGCAGTTTATGCTGACGCAGTGTGCGTTGGTGCCAATACAGCACGCCTGACCAAAAGCCAATAATCGCCAGGCCGCCGATCTCCCGCGCTTCCTCTACCGCCCTTGTTCGCATCGTGACAGATTCGAAAATTTCGCCCCAGCTAACCTCGCCTAGAATGCTCGGCATGGTAAAGAGTATCCCTAGCATGCTCCCAAGCAGTAAGATAAGCGGCAGCAAGCGCGGCAGCTTCTGCCGTACCTGTGCGAAACACATATAGGCGGCGCATAAATAGGCTGCTATCCAGGCAGTGGCATCTGGGTCGTTGTATTGCACGGCGGCCGACAACAAAAAGGCAAAGAAGAAAATTGTGTTGAAAATACTGAGGGCCACGTTAAATCCAGGTTGTTTTTTTGCTGTGTCGCGTAAGCTCGTTTACAAACGCCATGTATTAATGAGTGCACTGATGAGTGCACTGATGAGTGCACTGGTGAATGTACTAACGTTGGTACCGTCATCGACAGTGTCACGGAAAACTGGCTCCAAAATCAAGCCTGTCGTCCTCGCCGCTTCCGTTCTGCTAAGCCCGAGCGCATTTTCTCAGAGTGCCGGTTTTGAGGAGGTGCTGGTCACCGGCAGCCACGCACCGGTGGCAGCATTGACCAATACAGCAGCCGTGCTTTCCGCGCAGGAGATACGTGCGTTAGGCAAACGTACCGTGGTAGAGCTTTTGCAGACATTGCCCGGTGTGCTGGTAGAGGTGCAGGGTGGCCCGGGTGGTTTGTCAGCAGTGTCTATTCGCGGCGGCGAATCCAACTTCACACTGGTGCTGTTAGATGGCGTACCTATCAATGACCCTACCAACACGCGCGGCGGTAGTGTGGATTTTGCAAACCTCAGCGCAGATTTGGTTGAGCGTATTGAAGTGGTAAAGGGCGCGCAATCTGCCGTGTATGGTTCAGATGCATTGACGGGTGTGATTAACATTATTACGCGTACTCCTGAGAAAGGGCATCAACAACGCGCTCATGTGTCTTTGGGTGAAGACGACTATAGACAACTGGGCGCGAGCGCATCGGGCCGTGTGCAGCGCTCTGCCGATGCCGTGCATTATGTTCTGGAGTTACAAGACCAGCATTCGGCGCGTGAGAAAGTGAATGGCCTAAAAAGCAGTGTTCGCGACAACCGCAGCGCTAATGTGCGCGTAGGCTGGGCGCAAGCCAATGAACAGGGTCACGCGGTAGATCTTAGTTATCGCTTTCTGGAAGGCGATAGGGCTGGCTTTCCCGAGCAGAGCGGTGGTCCGTTGTTTGTTGCCGCTAACGCGCTAGAGCGTAGCGATCACGAGCAGCATACAGCGTCTTTAAGGTGGCGCTTTAGTCCTACCGAGTATTGGGCAAGCCAGCTCAGCGTGAGCCGTTTCGAGTTTGAAGAGGTCGTAGCATCACCGGGCATCGTTCCTTTTTCTGAAGTGCCGCCTTTGGGCAGCGATTCAGAATTCACGCGCGATTTGTGGCGTTGGACAAACACCTTTGAGTTCGCGGCAAACTTCTCCTTGCAGGCGGGTATCGATCTACGCGATGAAAAGGGGAGTAGCGAAGGTTTCTTAGAATTCTTTGGGCAACGCCTGCCTACCGATTTCTCACTTTCGCGCCGTACCAATGGCGTGTTTACCTCAGCCTTCTACTCGCCTACGCAGTCGCTAGATGTGCAAGCCAGCCTTCGCTTCGATGACCCAGAAGATTTCTCGAGTGAAACCTCGGCTGCATTGGGCTTTGAGTGGCGCGCGGTGGAAACGATCGCGCTATTTGCCAACTGGGGCGAGGCGTACAAGCTGCCGAGCTTTTTCGCGCTGGGCCATCCTCTGGTGGGTAATGCGCTGCTGGAGCCAGAGCAGGCTACCACCTGGGACTTAGGCGTGCGTTGGCAGGCGGCTTCAAGCGTTAGCATAGAGGCGACCGGCTTCTTTAATGAGTTTCGCGACCTAATTGATTTCGACGATGCAGCGTTTATCAACGTGAATCGAAACGAAGTAGAGAGCAAGGGCGCAGAGCTACAGGTGCTGTGGCAGCCCAGCTCTGCGCTAAATATACGTGGCCAGACTACGTATACTGATTTGGAAGTGATTGGTGAAGACAGCGTGTTGACGGGCAGGCCCGAATGGACGGCCGGCGCATCTGTGTTGTGGCAAGCCTCAGCCAGTGTATCGGGCGCTCTTGATTATCGTTATGTTGGCAAGCAATGGTCTAGCTCACGCGATACCGGTGAATCGGTCACACAGCGTTTGGGTGATTACCACAAGGTGGATCTTACGGTCTCGTGGCAGGCGCATCCCCAATGGCAGTTAGAGGCGATGCTAGACAACGCG
>JBGCFE010000116.1:0-6189 GCA_045106775.1 Halioglobus sp. | reverse complement strand
GAGCCTGATTACACGCAATACGCTAGTTTCAATGAATTTTTTACTCGGCCTCTTCGAGACGGTGCAAGGCCCATCGCCGATGCGGAAGTTGTTTGCCCTGCCGATGGCGCTATTAGCCAGATGGGCACTATCAATGAAGGGTTGCTGTTGCAGGCCAAGGGCCGTTACTACACGGTAGAAGAATTGCTCGGTGGAGACGCGGAGAGAGCCGCCGAGTTTGATCGGGGCGAGTTTGCAACAGTCTACCTGTCTCCAAAAGACTATCACCGAGTGCATATGCCGTTGGCAGGAAGGCTAACCGGCACGACCTACATTCCCGGTAAGCTGTTTTCGGTCAATGGCACAACCGCCGAAAACGTAGATCGCCTGTTTGCGCGCAACGAGCGGCTAGTCTGTTATTTTGACACCGATCTGGGGCCGGTAGCGGTAATACTGGTGGGTGCAATGATAGTGGCGGGTATTGAAACCGTATGGGATGGTCAAATCGCGCCTCCGCTCAAACGCCCTCAATTCAAGCACTTTCTCGATGCCCCTGAACCTGTGAAACTGGAAAAAGGCGAAGAGATGGGCCGCTTCAAGTTAGGTTCTACGGTTATTCTCCTGTTTCCCGAGGGCAGCATGCGTTGGGACGAGCGATATGAGTCTGGCGTCGCGACTGTGATGGGCGAAGCATTTGGCGCTGCCAAGCCGCCGGCTTAGGGAGCGGCTCAGCCTTTTTCGTCCAGCGAGTGAACAATGTGGCGATAGCTGGCCAATCGTTGCTCACTGATCGTTCCTGCCTCTGCCGCAGCCAGTAGTGCGCAGTCAGGTTCGCTGCGGTGCTCACAGTCTCTGAATTTGCAGGCACCCAGGAAGGGCAGAAACTCGATAAATCCCTGTTCGATCTGCTGGCGATCCATGTGCCAGAGTCCAAACTCACGGATCCCCGGTGAGTCGATAAGGCGCCCTCCACATGTTAAATGCATCAGTTGAGCCGTAGTGGTGGTGTGCGTACCTTTGAGCGTGTTTTCGGACAGAGCGCCAACGCGAATGTTGGCCTCGGGGAGTAACGCATTGACCAAAGATGATTTCCCAACCCCTGACTGCCCCACAAAAATGCTGGTGCGCGCCTTGAGGGCATCGTTAAGCGCGCTTAGGCCATCTTCTTTTGCTGATACTTTGAGCACCGTGTAACCCAGCGTGGCGTAGATGCTTAGCATGGTATCGAGGTGCTCGCGCAGAGCGGTATCGCTTTCCAGTAGATCTATTTTGTTAAGTACAATAACCGGCTGTATAGCGACAGTTTCTGAGGCAATGAGATACCGGTCGATCAGGTTGGCGTGCGCTTCAGGATAGGGTGCTACTACGATCATGATCTGGTCGATGTTCGCAGCGACTGGTTTTAACTTTCCCTGTGGGTCGGGACGCGATAGTACGCTGTCGCGCTCAAGCGCCGCCACGACCACGCCCAGTGATTCGCCTTCGCACCAGACAACTTTGTCGCCGGTGACCAGCCCTTCAAGGTTGGCCCGCATGTGGCAACGATGACTTATGCCCGGCGCAGATTCGACGGCGACCTGAGTCCCGTAGTGGGCCACGATTAGCCCTTCGCGCTCAGGGCCCAGTTCACCGCCCACCAGTGCCTCTTCTGCCAGCGCATCTCGCCTTGCCGATCTTTTGGCGCGCTCCTGCTGTATTTTTTCAACCCGCCAAGCCTGTTGCCGGCTGAGTTTGCGTTTACTCATGTTGGCATTATTAGTGGGTGGGCTTTGTCTGTCGAGGCAATTTGTTACACTGCGGTTCTCGCTCACTAATGGCCGCTCTTAACATGCAAAACGCCAATAACCTCATTTGGGTTGATTTAGAAATGACTGGTTTGGAACCAGACAGTGACGTGGTGATTGAAATCGCTACCATTGTTACTGATACCGAATTAAACACGCTCGCTGAAGGTCCTGTGATTGCAATTCATCAAAGCGATGCGCGCCTAGACGGCATGGATGAATGGAATACGACGCACCATACGCGCTCTGGGTTGGTGGATAGAGTGCGCGCCAGTGACTATGACGAGGCGCGAACTTCCGCCGAGACGATTGCATTTCTTGAACAGTGGGTGCCAGCAGGCGCATCGCCTATGTGTGGAAACACGATCTGCCAGGACAGGCGGTTTATGGCTCGGCACATGCCCGACTTGGAGCGCTTTTTCCACTATCGAAATCTCGATGTAAGTACGTTGAAAATTTTGATGCAGCGTTGGCGCCCCGAGTTAGAAGCCGGTTTTGATAAAACAGCGACGCATTTGGCGCTGGATGACATCCGTGAGTCGATCGACGAGATGCGCTATTACCGCGAACATTTTCTAAAGATGGCGTGATTCTCTTAACAGAGCGCTTATGAGCCGTTGTTAGCTCTGGCTTTTTCTGCCTGCTGCTCTAATGCCCAAGTGATGTGTTCACGCACTATGTCGGACGGGTGCTCCCGATGTCGTTCAAGTGCTGCTACCGCCGCGGAGTCGTGGGGTGCGTTGCCCAGCGCAATAGCAACATTGCGAAGCCAGCGTTCGTAGCCGATTCGGCGTATTGCTGACCCCATTGTTTTCTTGTCGAAGGTTTCTTCATCCCACAACATGAGCTCGGTTAAGTCGCTGTCCTGCAGGTTGTGCCGTGGTTGGAAATCTTTTTCGGTGGCTGGCTGGGCAAACTTGTTCCATGGGCAGCATAACTGGCAATCATCGCAGCCAAATATGCGATTGCCCATTAATGGCCGCAGTTCTGGATCAATGCTTCCATGATGCTCAATAGTGAGGTACGAAATGCAGCGGCGGGCATCCAGCTCGAACGGGCCTTTAAAGGCATTGGTCGGGCAAATGTCGAGGCATGCTGTACAGGTGCCACAGTGTTTTTCCTGTTGCGGCTCGTCAATGGGCAGGGGTAAGTTTGTATAGATTTCCCCCAGGAAATACCACGACCCCGCTTCTGAGTTGATCAGCATGGTGTTTTTGGCGATCCAGCCTAAACCGGCTTTTTCGGCGATGGCGCGCTCCAACACCGGCGCGCTGTCGACAAAAGCGCGGTACTGGCCCGTGCCCGCAGCGGCCTCTATTCGGTTTGCCAGTTCTGCCAGCCTCTTTCGGATCAGCTTGTGGTAGTCACGCCCGAGTGTGTAGCGAGAAATATAGGCCTTCTCGGCATTGTCCAAAACTGCCAGCGGTTGAGTGTCTTGCGCGAGATAGTCCATGCGTAGCGAGATAACGCGCACTGTGTCTGGCACAAGTTCGGCGGGACGAGAACGTTTGGAGCCATGTTTCTGCATGTAACCCATGCTGCCGTGATAGCCGGCATCCAGCCACATCTGCAGATACTGTTCATGTTGACCCAGGTCGACATCGGTGACTCCCACCTGAGCGAAGCCCAGCGTTTGCGCCCAATCGGTGATCTTGCCACGCAGGTCTGTGAGTTCTTGATTGGAGAGAGCGTTTTTCACGTTTGACTAAAGTTGTTGGGCTGGTCTGCGGAATCTACTGTTCGCCAAGTTTGACAGAATTTTGAGTCGCGTGGGCCACTTTAGTGAGCTTCGTGGCAAAGGGTGTGAATGCAAACAACGCATTGGCAGTAAAACAGGTTCTGTTATTCTTGTTATCGAAAACAGCAGGCTCACCGTTAAGGGAACGCTACTTGAACGACTCGCTTTCAACCGCACAACCATTTTCTGCAGCAGAACACTTGTACACAGCCGAGCAAATTCGTGTCCTGGACAGCTGCGCTATCAATGAGCATGGCATTGCCGGCACGACATTAATGTCCCGCGCCGCAGCAGCGACGCTGGCGCATTTACTGCAACGCTGGCCTGACGCAGCTTCTTTACAAGTGTTTTGCGGTAAGGGGAATAACGGGGGTGACGGTTATTTGATCGCCGATCAGGCGCATAAGCGTGGTATCGACGTAGTGGCGTATCAAGTGGGTGACGCGTCTGGGATTGCCGGCGATGCATTAGCGGCTAGAAATCAGGCACTCGCTAACGGGGTGAAAGTAGAGGGCTATGCAGGCCAAGTGCACGCAGAAGGTGTGATTGTTGATGCAATGCTCGGAATAGGGCTTTCTGGTGATGTGCGGCCTGATTATGCGGCGGCGATTGGCGATGTAAACCACGCCGGGTTGCCAGTGGTAGCTGTCGATATCCCTTCCGGGCTGTGCGCTGACAGTGGAATGATTTTGGGCAGCGCCGTTCGCGCAGATCTTACGGTGACATACATTGGTCTCAAGCGCGGTTTGTTTGCCGCACGTGCGCCTGATTGTGTGGGTGAATTGGAGCTGTCTGATCTAGCCGTTCCTCAAGAGGTTTATCGGGCGGTTGATGGCGCCTGTTACCGTCTGGAGTTGGATGCGTTACTGGAGTCGGTTGAACCTCGCGCAGCAAACGCACACAAAGGGCTCTACGGAAACATACTGGTAGTTGGCGGTGATTACACAATGGCAGGTGCCGTTGTGTTGGCGGCTGAGGCTGCGTTGCGTTGTGGTGCTGGCCTGGTGCGGGTTGCAACGCGCGCTGAGCATATTGCGGCTCTCATTGCGCGCACGCCCGAGGCAATGCCTATAGCTGTGGAAGAGGGCGATGCGCTATTGGCACTTGCAGCATCAGCCGATGTGCTGGTAGTGGGGCCCGGCCTCGGGCAGTCGTCATGGGCCGAGAGTTTGTTGCAAGCGGCTTTGTCCCTCGATAAACCCATGGTACTGGACGCGGATGCGCTCAATTTGCTGGCAGCAAGCAGCGGGCTGTCTAAACTGCCCCGCACTAACTGGGTGTTAACGCCACACCCGGCGGAGGCGGCGAGGTTACTCGGTATAGAAACTCGGGACGTACAGGCTGATCGTTTTCAGGCGGTCGAGGCACTGCAGCAGCGCTATGGCGGTGTTGTCGTACTCAAGGGCAACGGTTCCTTGATAGCAGATGGTGCAGCGGTTCTCCTTAGCGATTATGGTAATCCGGGTATGGCGAGCGGCGGCATGGGCGATGTATTGAGCGGGGTGGTAGGGGCATTGCTGGGCCAAAAATTATCCCCTACCGCATCGGCTGCTCTAGGGGTTTGCCTGCACGGTGCGGCAGCAGATGTGGCTGCAGCTGATGGCGAGCGCGGCCTGTTGGCCTCTGACCTCATGGCACCCATGCGCGCGCTTCTGGGTTGATGCTCGGTGACTCTTTCGGAACTCACGTTTTGTGCCGCGGACGAATCAGCGATGGTTGCGCTCGGTGGCGATCTCGCGGCAGTTTCGCGCGCTGGGTTGGTGGTGTTTCTGCAAGGCGATCTAGGTATGGGGAAAACCACGTTCACTCGCGGTTTTATCCACAGTCTTGGTCACAGCGGTGCGGTTAAGAGCCCCACTTACACGCTGGTAGAGCCCTACGAATTCAACGATTTGAAGGTGTTTCACTTCGATTTGTACCGATTGGGCCACCCTGAGGAGCTCGAATTCATGGGAATTCGAGATTATTTTGGTGATTTTTCGGTTTGTCTGGTGGAATGGCCCGAACGTGGCCTTGGCGCTTTGCCCGCAGCAGATTTAGTTATTAGTATAGGGAAAGACGGATCGGGGCGTGCTCTGGGGTACACAGCGCGTTCCGAACAGGGCAGGGCCGTGCTGGCGGCATTGAGTCAGCGCCAGTAACGCGAAAAGCAAGATTCCGGAAAACAAAAAAATGAATCCGGGGCGGGGGCAGTATGATCAGGGCGTGGGCAGGATTACTACTCGTAATGCTGTGTGCCTCTTCTGCATTTGCGGTGGGGGTGCACGACGTACGCTTGTGGCGTGCGCCCGATCACACGCGTATCGTTTTTGACCTCACTGGTCCTGCACAGCACAAACTCATCGAACTACATAATCCCAGTCGAATCGTATTGGATATTGAAGATGCGACACTCCGGGATAAATTAAAAACGCTGGATTGGAAGGGCACCCCAGTTGCCAGGATCCGATCAGGTGTGCGTGACGACGCCAACTTGCGGGTTGTGCTTGATCTCAAAACGCCTGTAGACCCGCGTAGTTTCGCTTTGAAGGCGAATGCGCAGGCGGGCGACCGCCTGGTCGTTGATCTTTACGATAAAAAAACACAGAAAGCAGCGGTCAAGAAAAGCGTTAAGCAATCCGCTAAACGTGATGTTGTGATCGCTATTGACGCGGGTCATGGTGGTGAAGACCCAGGGGCGATAGGCCC
>JBGCFE010000115.1:0-76670 GCA_045106775.1 Halioglobus sp. | reverse complement strand
GGTTCCAGAACCAGGCCTTCTCCCTTGCGGCCGTAGTGCAGCACTTGAGGCTCTTCATGGAAGATCCTGCCGATTCCATGCCCGCAGTACTCGCGTACAACGGAGTAGTAGTTCTTTTCTGCGTGCTGCTGAATAACGTGGCCAATATCACCCAGTGTCGCACCGGGTTTCACAAGGGCGATGGCCTTGTACAGGCATTCCTGAGTAATCTGTATAAGGCGCGAGGCATGCGGTGCCGCGTTTCCTACCTCCACCATCACGCTGGAGTCGCCGTGGTATTCATCTTTGATCACGGTAACGTCGATGTTGATAATGTCGCCATCTTTCAGTTTCTTGGTGTCCGAGGGGATGCCATGGCAGATCACATCATTGATGGATGTGCAGATAGAGCGTGGGAAACCGTTGTAGTTAAGGGGCGCGGGAATTGCTTGCAGCTTGTCGGTAATGTACTCGTGGCAGATCTGATCCAGTTCACCGGTAGTGACGCCCACTTTTACATGGGGCCTGATCATTTCGAGGACTTCAGCGGTCATGCTGCCTGCAACGCGCATCTTTTCGATTTCGTCGGCGGTCTTAATGGTTGTAGGCATCTATAACCTATTGAAAGTAATGGTAAAAGTATGTTTTTTTGTTGCCCGTAGCCAGCGGTAGGTGGGCGGCGGGAGGCACATTCTACCGCAAACATTGCGCAAATGGGGAGCCATTCGCGGCCTTTGGCCCTGCAGCCACTTTATCAGGCAGCGGGGGTGTGGTATAAAGCGCGCCTCCTAGAGCAGGCCGCAGCGTAATGCGAGTTTGCCTGGGGTAAATCCGGCCCCAAATCAGGCGAAGGTTTCTAACAATGTTAGTACCGTCGTTCGATGCAGGTGCCGAACAACGACACACACATATCAGCACCTGTGCCAGGGTGCCGGGCGGGCCGCAAGCCCTCTTGGTTTGGTTGCAGGGATATGTGGAGGAAAAACCCAAACACAAGGTAATAGTTATGTCAGAAGTGCAAGTAAGCATGCGCGATCTGCTGCAGGCAGGCGCCCATTTCGGCCACCAAACTCGCTACTGGAACCCTAAAATGGACCAGTACATCTTCGGTGCCCGCAACAAGATCCACATCATTAACCTCGAGCACACTGTACCAGCGTTTAATGACGCTCTCATGCTGGTCAAGAATCTCGCAGGTAACAAAAACAAAATTCTCTTCGTTGGTACCAAACGCGCCGCCGGTAAGATTATGAAGGAACAGGCTGAGCGAGCGGGTATGCCCTATGTCAGCCATCGCTGGCTGGGTGGCATGCTCACCAACTACAAGACGATCCGTGCTTCTATCAAACGTCTGCGTGATCTTGAAGCGCAGCAGACTGATGGCACTTTTGAGAAGCTCACGAAAAAAGAAGCACTCATGCGCTCTCGTGATATGGAAAAACTCGAGCGCAGCATCGGTGGTATCAAAACAATGGGCGGCCTTCCTGATGCGTTGTTCGTCGTTGATGTTGATCACGAGCGCATTGCGATCTCTGAAGCTAACAAGCTCGGCATTCCAGTGATCGGCATTGTCGACACTAACAGTAACCCAGATGGCGTTGACTACATTATCCCTGGTAACGATGACGCGATTCGCGCTATCAAGCTTTATGTGACTGCGGTCGCCGATGCTTGTGTGCAAGGCCGGGCTGATGCCGGTGATATGTCTGCCGCTGCAAAGAATGAGTTTGTTGAAGAAGCAGCCGCAGCAGATGCACCGGCTGACGCTGCGCCTGCTGAAGAAATTGCTCCGGCGGCGGATGCTGCTGAGCCAGCTGCTGACGCTAAAGAAGAGCCTGCCGCGGAATAATTTCAGCCAAGCTTTACTTCACACTCAGGCATCTCGAAGGAGCTGCTTTGATAACACCCTCCGGCAAACTGCAGGGGGGTTTTGTTTTTATAAGCCCTGCACGGGCTTTAGATAGGAGGAAAACGTATGTCTGCAAAACTGGTTAAAGAGTTGAGAGAGCGTACCGGTTTGGGTTTGCTGGAGTGTAAAAAAGCACTGGCGGCTGCCGATGGCAACGTAGAGGCCGCGATTGAAGAGTTGCGCAAATCCAGCGGTATGAAAGCCGCCAAGAAAGCTGGCCGTACCGCCGCCGACGGTGTGGTTTCTACCCGTCTTGCAGATGACGGCAGTTACGGTGTTGTTGTAGAAGTGAATAGCGAAACCGATTTTGTAGCGCGCGACGAAAACTTCCTCGCATTCGTTGGCAACGTAGTAGGCCAAGCGTTCGAGCAAAAGCAAGAAGACGTTGCACAGGTGATGGCGGGTGATCTTGAAAGCGCTCGCGAAGCGTTAGTGCAAAAGATCGGTGAAAATATTGGTGTTCGCCGCATTCAGATAGTTGATGCAGCAGCGGGCGTTGTAGGGTCTTACGTACACGGTAATAACCGTATCGCTGTTCTTGTTGAACTCAAAGGCGGCGATCAGGATTTGGCGCGCGACGTAGCGATGCACGTGGCCGCGGTTAACCCTCAGGTGGTTTCGCCGGATGATATGCCTGAAGAAGTAGTGAATAAAGAAAAAGAAATTTTCACTGCTCAGGCGCAGGACTCGGGCAAGCCTCCGGAAATTATCGAGAAGATGATTGGCGGGCGTATCAAGAAATTCCTCTCCGAGAACAGTCTTTTGGAGCAAGCTTTTGTGAAAGACCCTGACACTACAGTCGGTAAGCTTGTTTCTGGCGCGGGTGCTGAGGTGGTCTCTTTCACCCGTTTTGAAGTGGGTGAAGGTATCGAGGTAGATAAAGTTGATTTTGCTGAAGAGGTGGCTGCTCAGCTGAAAGGCTAGTTTCTAGCTGGATTGACGAAAACGGGGCCTATGGCCCCGTTTTTTTTGTCTCGGTATTGGCAGGTGCAATTGATCGAGGTGAGTCCCTGGCCTCGGAACAGAATAGGGGATCAGTCGCTCCTCGGAAATCGCTTGGTGATCCCCCTATTCTGCCCCGAGGCCCAGCATCGCCGCGCTGCTCTCTCTTGAACGTTGCTTTTCACACTGACAAATCTCGCTCGATAGTAGGGTTTGATCTCAAAGTCGGTTGCCACCAAGCGATTTCCGAGGAGCGACTGGTAACCGGCTTTGAGATCAAACCCTGTTCCATCGAGCGATTTAGCAGTCTAAAGCGACCTGATAATCAACCACTTTTGCCCCACACAGACTAGGGAGAAAGGCAGATGTCCTGTAAGATACGCACCAGCGCACGGAGGGATATTTATGCCGCAACCGGCAACAGAAAAAAAGTATAAGCGAATCCTGCTGAAACTCAGCGGTGAGGCACTCACCGGTAGTGAAAACTTCGGAATAGACCCTAAAATCCTTGATTCCATGGCTTTGGCCATCGGGCAGCTTGTAGGTATCGGTGTTCAGGTTGGCCTGGTCGTTGGCGGAGGCAACCTCTTTCGCGGTGCCGCTTTGCAGGAGGCAGGCCTGGACAGGGTCACCGGTGATCACATGGGTATGCTAGCGACTGTTATGAATGCGCTGGCGATGCGTGATTCCTTGGAGCGATCCAATATCGCCACGCGGGTGATGTCTGCTATCCCGATGAGCGGCGTGGTAGATCATTACGATAGGCGTAAAGCCCAGCGCGCGCTCAGTAGCGGTGACGTCGTGATTTTTGCCGCGGGCACTGGCAACCCATTCTTCACCACAGATTCTGCGGCCTGTTTGCGAGGGATTGAGATTGATGCTGAATTGGTGCTCAAGGCCACGAAAGTTGATGGCGTTTATTCCGCTGACCCGATGAAGGATTCTGGCGCGGTGAAGTATGACCGTTTGACCTACGATGAAGTATTAGACAAAAAGTTGGGCGTGATGGATCTGACTGCCATTTGCCTTTGCCGCGATCACGGTATGCCGGTGCGCGTTTTTGAGATGGAGAAAACGGGTGCTTTGCTCAATATCGTGCGTGGTGGTGAGGAAGGCACGTTGATCGAATAGTGGTTTTTGGCAATCGCTTATGGCTGCCTAAGAGTGAGTTTAGTGGAGTATCACAATGATTGATGACATTAAGAGCGAAGCGCAGGATCGCATGGATAAAAGCCTCGATGCGCTCGCACATAACTTTAATAAAATTAGAACTGGCCGTGCTCACCCCAGCCTTCTCGATGGTTTAAAGGTTGAATACTATGGCTCTGCCACGCCGCTGAGTCAGGTAGCCAATATCAATGTTGAAGACGCTCGCACGTTGACGCTCACTGTTTGGGATAAAAGCATGATTCCCGATGTTGAAAAAGCGATCTATAAATCTGATCTTGGCCTCAACCCGGCGACTGCTGGTGAAGTCATCAGGATTCCAATGCCGATGCTTACTGAAGAAACCCGAAAAGGGTTTACGCGGCAGGCGCGCAATGAGGCGGAGTCTGGCCGTGTATCGGTGCGCAATGCGCGTCGCGATGCGATGTCCATGCTCAAAGAACTCGTTAAAGATAAAGAAATTAGTGAAGACGAGGAACGGCGTGCCCAGGACGCTGTGCAAAAGCTCACTGACGATTACATCGCAAAAGTCGAAAAAATGTTGGCGGAAAAAGAAGCCGACCTAATGGAAATTTAGCACCCTCGTGCCCAGCGATAACGGCAATAGCACAACGTGCAGTAACGCCAGCGCAGACGAAGAGCTCGTTGCTCCGCGACATGTTGCTATCATCATGGACGGGAACAATCGGTGGGCAAAGCGCAATGGCGTTAGTGGTCCCGCAGGACATCGCGCCGGCGTAGAAGCCGTACGCGATGTGTTGAAAGCCTGCCAGAAGCACGATGTTGAAGTGCTCACGCTGTTCGCCTTTAGTAGTGAGAATTGGGGCCGGCCCCAGCCCGAAGTCAGGGCGCTGCTTGCGCTGCTGTCCAGGTACTTGCGCAACGAGGTAAAAGTGCTTCATGAAGACGGCATTCGCCTTCGCCTTATGGGGCAGCGGAGCCGATTTAGCGCCAGATTGCAAAAGCTGATGCGTCAAAGCGAAGAACTTACGCAACACAATACTAACGCCACGCTTGTTATCGCTGTTGATTACGGTGGTCAGTGGGATATTGCGCAAGCCGCCCAAAAAATCGCTCTGAAAGTGCAGGAAGGCACCTTGGCGCCAAGTGATATCACGCCAGAGGTGATTGACCAGAACGTGTCGATCAGTGACTTACCCCGGCCTGACCTCTGCATACGCACTGGCGGCGATGCTCGCATTAGTAATTTTATGCTGTGGCATTTTGCCTATAGCGAACTGTATTTTACTGAGACACTTTGGCCAGACTTTGATGAAGCAGAGTTCGGCCTTGCGCTTGCAGATTATAGCCAACGTGAACGTCGTTTTGGATTGCGCGAATCAGACGAACCGACCATGGACGGCCCCGTGCATGCTTAGACAACGTATTATTACTGGCTTGATCATGGCTGGTCTGTTTCTTTCGTCCATCGCCTTTTTGCCGGTGGGTGCATTGGCTGGTCTGTTTGCGGTGCTCATTGCGTTGGGTGCCTGGGAATGGGCGCGGCTAGCCGGCTGGCAGTCGGTGCCCGGTAGGAGCATTTTTGTGCTGGTAGCTTTGGGCAGCGTGGCAGCGGCTTATTTTCACAGCCAGCTCATCAACGGCCCGCAGCGTGAACTGGTGCAGCCCTACATCGGCCTTGCCTGCCTCTGGTGGTCAATCGCTCTTTTGTGGATTAGGGGGTATCCCGGTAGTGCGGTGCTATGGCGAAATCGCGCCATGCGTAGCCTGATGGGTTTGCTGATATTGGTGCCTGCTTGGCTCGCGGCAGTGTATTTGCTGAGTCTCCCCCGCGGTGGTGTTTTGGTGGTTGTGATGGTGTTGATTGTGGTCGTTGCCGACGTCGGCGCTTACTTTGCCGGTAGACAGTTTGGCAAGCACAAGCTCGCAGAGATGGTCAGCCCGGCAAAAACCTGGGAGGGTTTTTGGGGCGGTGTGTTGTGTAGTTCGTTGTTGGCCGTTGTGCTCTGGTACGTGCTTCCGGATCGTTATGACGTTGGTTTGGCCGCGATTATTGCCGTTTGCGTGACAACCGGTTTGGCGTCTGTTGTTGGTGATCTCAGCGTCAGCATGGTGAAGCGTGAGAGCGGTGTAAAAGACAGTGGCAGTCTATTACCGGGACACGGTGGAATTCTTGACCGTTTAGACAGTATTTGCGGTGCTGCTCCTGTTTTTACCCTTGGCCTCATGTTGGGTGGGTGGTAGCTGCCAATGCCCAATCCCCGTTACATTAGTGTCTTGGGTTCTACTGGCTCTATCGGCGTGAATACGCTGGATGTTATCGCGCGCCACCCCGACGATTACCGTGTTTATGGCCTGGCCGCCCACAGCTCTGTCGATGCTATGTTGGCGCAATGTCTCGCGCATAAACCGCTGTTTGCTGTGATGATGAGCGAACCAGCCGCTGATCAGCTACGCCTTAATCTGCCGTCGGATGCACCTACTCAAGTACTTTGCGGTGAGGAAGGTCTTGCGCAAATTGTTACGGCGCCTGAAGTCGATACCGTGATGGCGGCTATTGTTGGGTCAGCGGGACTTCGGTCAGCGTTGGCGGCTGCACAGGCGGGGAAAAAACTTTTGCTCGCGAACAAAGAGTCTTTGGTCATGGGCGGTCATTTGTTGATGCAGGCGGTGCGTGAATCGGGTGCTCAATTGCTTCCCATCGACAGTGAGCACAATGCAATTTTTCAGTGTTTGCCGGTCAACAATCTGGCGCAGCCGCAGATGGAATCGGTCAGTCGGATTTTACTCACGGCGTCCGGCGGTCCTTTTCGAGGCTGGAGCCACGACATGATGTACGCAGTGACACCTGATCAGGCCTGTGCGCACCCTAACTGGTCGATGGGGCGCAAAATTTCAGTCGATTCGGCTAGCCTGATGAATAAAGGGTTGGAGTTGATTGAAGCGTGTTGGCTTTTCGATGTTCCGCCGGCCCGAGTCGATGTCGTTGTTCACCCACAGAGTATTGTTCACTCAATGGTGCAGTACCCTGACGGAACAGTACTCGCACAAATGGGCAACCCGGATATGCGTACGCCGATAGCCTACGGTCTCGCCTGGCCAGAGCGCATCCTTTCAGGGGTTGAGCCGCTTGATTTGATCGCCACTGCGCGACTGGATTTCGAGGCGCCCGATGAAACCGCTTTCCCGTGTCTTCGGTTGGCCAGAGAAGCGGTGGATGCAGGTGGAACCGCGATGGCTGTCTGCAATGCTGCTAATGAAGTCGCAGTGGCTGCTTTTTTGGCAGAGGAAATTCGCTTTACGCAAATCCCTCAGGTTATTGAGCATGTGCTGGAGTCTGTTCCCGTGGTGGAACCGACACACCTACGCGTGGTCGAAGAATCTGACATGCAAGCGCGGGAGGTGGCACAGGCCTTTCTTGCCGAATCCAACAAATTCCGTAGCGCGGTGAGCTAGTAACCATGGAAATACTCAACACAATTCTCATATTGTTGGTCACTTTGGCCATTCTGGTGGCAGTGCATGAGTTCGGGCATTTTTGGGTAGCACGGCGCTGTGGCGTAAAAGTACTGCGTTTTTCAATAGGGTTTGGCCCAGCACTGTTCGGCTGGCGCGACAAACTTGGAACGGAATATAGCGTGGCGGCCATTCCACTGGGCGGCTATGTCAAAATGCTCGACGAGCGCGAGGGCGACGTTCCGGCTGAAGACGTTTCACAGGCATTCAATCAAAAACCGGTGCTGCAGCGTATTGCCGTGGTAGTAGCGGGGCCGTTGGCGAATTTTCTGCTCGCCATCGCAGCCTATTGGTTTCTGTTCATGGCCGGTGAGTCTGGGTATACGCCCATAATCGATGAAGTGGTTCCTGGCTCTGTGGCGGAGGTAGCGGGGCTTGAAGTCGGGCAAGAAATTGTTGCCATTGATGGTGGTGAAACACCCACTTGGCAGGCGCTGAGTTTCCAGCTGATAGAGCGCATTGGCGATACAGGTCCCATTACCTTCGCTGTTAAGTATCCTGATTCCGATGTGGTGTACGAATCTGAGGCGACATTAACGCGCTGGCTCTCAGAACAGGATGAGCCTGATATATACGGGGGTATCGGCATTTCGCTGTACACGCCGGATATATTGCCCATCGTGAGCGAAGTGGTAAAAGACAGCCCAGCAGCGCTAGCGGGCTTACAACCGGGGGACAAGGTGCTGCGCACGGATGGCATTGATATGCCGCTGTGGAAAGACTGGGTAGAATATGTCCGCGAGCGACCAGAGCAAGCTATCAATATTGAGTTTGAGCGCGATGGAGAGCTTCGAACAGCTACCCTCACTCCCGAACGGGTCAAGGGAGATGCCCCAGAGGAAGATGTTGGCCGGGTGGGCGTAGCGGTTAAGCTCCCAGAAATGCCCCAGAGTATGCTCCGGGAGTTCTCACGAGGCCCGATAGAGTCGCTGGGCGCTGCCGTACAAAAGACGTCGGATCTGACCGTTTTTACCCTGATGACGATTAAGAAGATGCTACAGGGTCTGATATCACCAAAAAACTTGAGCGGCCCTATCACGATTGCTAAAGTGGCGAGCTCTTCAGCCAAGTCCGGGCTTGAATCCTATATCGGCTTCTTAGCGTTGCTCAGTGTGAGTCTGGGCGTGCTTAATTTATTGCCGATACCGGTGCTCGATGGCGGACATTTGCTGTTTTATACAGTCGAGTTATTGGCTGGGAGGCCTGTGCCGGAGAGGATACAAATTTTCGGTTATCAGATCGGACTGTTTCTGGTGATGGGAATTATGATGTTTGCCCTTTACAACGATTTTACACGGCTTTTTAGCTAGCAGTAGTAAAGTAACAAGCGCTAGGTACAAGAGTCTGTGTAATGGTTAGCCAGCATGAGTGAAATGAGTGCGTGCGTAGAGGCAAGCGTTTAATGAGAGTGAATTTAGTAGGCACCGCAATGCCTACCGCGTTGGTAGAGAGAACTTTGACAAGACGTATTGCAACACTGTTGGGCCTGCTGTTCGTCATGGCCGCCCAGCCTATACTTGCCCAATCCTTTATTGTCTCTGACATTCGGGTCGAGGGCCTTCAGCGTATTTCTCCAGGAACCGTTTTTGCTTCATTGCCGGTAAAGGTCGGCGATGTCACGGACGATCGCTTGGTGCGTGCAGCCGCCAGAAGCCTATTTTCTTCGGGTAATTTTGACGACATCACCATAGGTAGAGATGGCACAGTGTTGGTGGTCATGGTTGCTGAGCGTCCCAGTATCAGTGAAATCAATATTGAAGGTAATAAAGCTATCGAAACTGAGGCGTTGCTTGACGGCCTCAAAAGCGCGGGGCTGGCGGTGGGCCAGGTATTCCAACGCTCTACCCTCGAAGGCATGCAGCTAGAACTCCAGCGTCAGTACGTCCAACAAGGGCGTTACGATGCGAGCATCGAAACGGAGGTTATTCCTGAGCCGCGCAATCGTGTAACCGTTAACATTGATGTCGACGAAGGCAATGTAGCCGCAATTAAACATATTAATATTGTGGGCAATTCTGTTTTTGATGATGAAGAAATCACCGATTTGTTTGAGTTACAAACAACAGGTTGGCTGTCTTTTTTCACCAGTGACGATAAATATTCCAAAGAAAAGCTGACGGGCGACCTTGAGACACTGACTTCCTACTACATGGACAGGGGTTACCTGCAGTTCTCTATCGATTCAACACAAGTGTCGGTTTCACCCGATAAAAGTGAGGTATACATCACCGCCAATGTTACAGAGGGCGAGCCGTTTGAATTGACGACGGTTGATCTGTCGGGCGATCTGGTGCTGCCAAAAACCGATCTCGAGCGTTTCCTGCTGGTATCTGAAGGGCAAACTTTCTCGCAGCAGCTAGTGACTTCAACCGAAGAATATCTCACGCGCCGTCTGGGCAACGAGGGCTATAACTTTGCGAAAGTCACCGGTATTCCAGAGCTGAATGAAGAAGACAATACAGTCTCGCTCAAGTTTTTTGTAGACCCCGGCAAGCGGACATATGTGCGGCGTATCAATTTCGAAGGTAACCAGAAGACTGCGGACGATGTATTGCGCCGTGAAATGCGTCAAATGGAAAGTGCTCCGGCCTCTGCTGCTGCGATAGAGCAATCACGTATTCGCCTTCAGCGTCTTGGCTTTTTTAGCTCCGCAGACGTAGATACAACAGAAGTCCCCGGCCACGATGACTTGATAGACGTGACCTATAGCGTTGAGGAACAGTCTTCAGGCAGCATAGGCGCAAGCTTGGGTTTCGCACAGGATGCGGGTTTGATTCTTGGGTTGAACTTACAGCAAGACAACTTTCTGGGCACCGGCAAGCGCGTTGGTATTGGTCTGAACTCGTCTCGCTACCAGGACGTGTATAACTTTAGCTATACCAATCCGTACTACACCGAAGACGGCGTGAGTCGCGGTTTTAATCTCTTTTATCGCGCCACTGATCTTGATGAAGTGAACGTGGCCAGCTATAGCACCAATACCCTTGGCGCAGCGATTAATTTTGGTTACCCGATCAAAGAAACTGAGCGGCTGGGTTTTAGCTTCGGTATTTCTAACACTGAAATCAATACGGGTCGATTTGCGGTTCAGGAAATTCAGGCTAGCCCACGGTTGATAGAAGGTGTGGATAATTTCTATGTCAGTACCCAGCTTGATGACGGAACGTATAGCGGGGTGGAAGAGCTGCTGCCATTGGATTCACTGTCTCCGGATGCGCTAATTCAGCCTACAACAAGTGGCTTTCTCGACGAGAACGGCGACGAGTTTTTAAACTGGACGGTGACAGGGAGCTGGACGCAGTCAACACTCAACCGTGGCCGCCTGGCGACTCGCGGTGCCTCGCAGTCAGTCGCCCTAGAAGTGTCGATGCCCGGTTCTGACCTTGAGTTCTACAAGTTAACTTACCGGGGCGAAATTTATTACCCTGTGCCTTTACTGAAAACTTGGACGTTGCGTTTGAGAACCGAGCTTGGTTATGGCGATGGTTATGGCGATACCACAGAACTGCCGTTTTATGAGCACTATTTTGCCGGCGGTTTCGGTTCGGTGCGTGGATACGAGAGCAATACTATTGGTCCTCGCTCAACTCCAGCGGATGATTACCGTATTGCTGAGCCCGTGACCGAGATCGACGAAGACGGTAATGCTGTGGCAACCGGCGGAGCATCGGGTACCGATTTTGGCTATGTGGTGGGTTCAGATGGCAGGCTTATCGCTTCGCAGGTTAACGATACCCCTGATCCGTTTGGTGGAAACTTGCTGGTAGAGGGGGGCGTCGAGCTTCTGTTTCCTCTGCCTTTTATCAAAGATCGTTCGCAGCTACGTTCAGCGCTGTTTTTCGACGTAGGCAGCGTGTTTGATACTAACTGCCTGGATAGCCAGGCCGGTTGTCTTGATGTGGATCTCGATGAATTGCGGTACTCTTTTGGTGTGGGTGTAACCTGGATTACAGGCTTTGGGCCAATGACATTCAGCCTTGCCAAACCTCTGAATGCGGGAGAGTTTGACGAAGAAGAAGTCTTCCAGTTTACTCTCGGCCGTGGTTTCTAATTGTTTCAATTACTTTTAATGTTCAATGTGGAGAAAACTGTGTCCAAACTAATGAAATTTGCTTTTTTTGCGCTGGCTATGTCGGTATCAGCCGCGGGGTTCGCCCAGGGCAAGATTGCTGTTGTTGACCTCAATGAAGCCATTCTGCAAACCGACTTCGCACAGAAGCGTATGTCGCAAGTACGTGGCCAGGAAGACTACAAGGCAGACAAGAAAGAGTACGACAAGCTACAGGGCGAGTTCGATGATCTGCTCAAGAAATTGCAGAAAGATTCTGCAGTGATGAGCCAAGAGCAGCAGCTTAACGCGCGCAAAAAGCTTGGCAGCAAGCAGGCTGATTTGGAGCACGTGACTGGCAAGCTACGTCAGGCAGAGCAGGCCGCGGGTCAGACACTGTTTCGCGAAATGGCGCCTAGTGTTCAAACAGTTTTGCGTGAGTTGATCGCTGCCGAAGGCATTGGCCTGCTGCTCCAGCAAGGTTCTGTTATTCACTCCGATGCAGGTTACAGTGTGACAGCGAAGGTGACTGACAAGCTCAACCAGCTGGAAAACAAGAAGTAAAACGCCTCGTGTACTCGCTCGGTGAACTGGCGGATCGCCTCGGTCTGGCGGTCACCGGCGATGCAAGCATTCCTATATCCGGCTTAGCTTCATTAAAAAACGCTGAGCCGGAACACCTCTCTTTTCTGGCAGATGTCCAACACGAACCCTATCTGTCGGGCACTAGGGCGGGCGCAGTGATCTTAACGGCGGATGCCGCTTCCCGCTGCAATACCTCTTATCTTGTCAGTGAAAACCCCTATTTATCGATGGCCCACGCTTCTGCCAGCTTCGCTGTGTCTAGCTCAACACCCGAGGGTCGTCATCCTTCAGCCATTGTGTCTAGCGAAGCGCAGGTAGACCCAAGTGCTGCAATCGGTCCACACGTGGTGATTGAAGCGGGTGCGGTGGTGGGGGCAAACGCCGTTCTCGAGGCGGGTGTTTTTGTCGGGGAGCGAAGCCACATTGCTCAGGGCTCAAGGCTCTATCCACATGTAGTACTTTACAGCGACGTTACGCTTGGCCGTTTCTGCACGGTGCACAGCCACGCAGTGCTGGGGGCAGACGGTTTTGGTTTTGCAAGCTCGCCCGAAGGCTGGCAGAAGGTTCATCAATTAGGAGGTGTTCGCATTGGCGATCGTGTTGAGATCGGTGCCGGTACGACGGTCGATCGTGGGGCGTTGGATGATACGGTGATTGCCAATGGCGTGATCATCGATAATCAGGTTCAAATCGCGCACAATTGTCGCATCGGTAAAAACACCGCGATAGCGGGGTGTGTTGGCCTGGCGGGCAGCACAGTGATTGGTGCCAATTGCACTCTGGCCGGTGGCGTCGGTGTGGTCGGCCACGTTGAAATTTGCGATAACGTGCACGTCACGGGTATGACCATGGTGACTCGTTCTATTAGCGAGCAAGGTAGCTACTCAGCAGGAACACGAATGACGTCGACCAGAGATTGGAAGCGTAATGCCGTTCGTTTTTCTCGCTTGGATGATATGCATCAACGTCTGGCCGCACTGGAGAAGCTCAATGGATAGCCTCGAAATACAACGCTACTTACCCCATCGCTACCCCTTTTTATTGGTTGATCGCGTGGTGGAGATCACCGCCAACGAGACCATACTCGCCTATAAAAACCTCACCATTAACGAAGGCTACTTCGATGGACATTTTCCGGGGAACCCTGTTTTTCCGGGCGTACTGCTGGTTGAGGCGATGGCGCAGGCAGCAGGGATTTTGGGCTTTTACTCGCAGGGTAAAACGGCCGATGGTGGTTCTACCTACTATTTTGCGGGCGCTGATAACTTGCGGTTTAAAAGGCCATGTATTCCCGGTGACAGAGTCATGTTGCAGGCAAAAGTGCTGTCGGTGCGGCGCGGTATTTGGAAGTTTGACGTGTCTTCGGAAGTCGAGGGCGAACGCGCCGCTCAAGCCACTATTTTGTGTGCCGACCGTTAACGCATGATTCACCCTGAGGCGATTGTAGACCCTTCTGCCTCCTTGGCCGAAGATGTGGAGGTAGGGCCCTGGACCTACATCGGCCCACAGGTCGAGATAGGCCCCGGCAGTGTTATCGAGCCTCATGTCGTGATTCGCGGCCCTACCGTGATGGGCGCTAACAACCATATCTATCAGTTTTCTTCCGTGGGTGAGGCGACTCCCGATCAGAAGTATCGCGGTGAACCTACTCGGTTGATGATAGGCGATAACAACATCATTCGTGAGAACGTTACGTTGCATCGCGGCACTGTTCAGGGCCGGGCAGAGACGACTATCGGCGACGACAATCTGATTATGGCGAACGTGCATGTGGGCCACGACAGTATCATCGGCAATCACGTCGTACTGGTGAATAACGCGGCGCTTGCCGGGCATGTGACAGTGGGTGATTGGGCGGTGCTCAGCGGTTACACGCTTGTTCATCAGTTTTGCCAGATCGGTGCGCACAGTTTTTCCGGTATGGGTAGTGCTATCGGTAAAGACGTTCCAGCGTTTGTGACTGTGAGTGGCGCGCCTGCACAGGCCAAGTCTGTCAATGCAGAGGGGCTGCGCCGACGAGCGTTTTCTCCCTCTGCAATCAGTCAGCTCCGCAGAGCGTTTAAGATTCTCTATCGCCAGGGTTTAACGCTGGATATTGCGCTTTCGCGCCTTGAAAGCATGAGTGAAAAAACACCGGAGGTGGAGATGTTTATCGACTCTTTACGTGCTTCTGAGCGTGGCATCGTTCGCTAGTGGTGTTTCGTCTGGGGGTTGTGGCGGGTGAGACCTCTGGCGATGCGCTGGGTGCCCGGGTAGTAGCGTCCCTCAGGGCGAAAGTGGAAGGTGAGCTGGGCCAGGAGTTGGTGGTGGAAGGGGTCGGTGGCCCTCAACTTGAGGCGGCGGGGTGCCGCAGTTTGTATTCCATACAGGCACTGTCTGTGATGGGTGTGACTGAGCCGTTGATGCGGTTGCCACAGTTACTGGCAATGCGTCGCGGTCTTGCTCAGCACTTCATTGCAAACCCACCCGATGTATTTCTAGGTGTCGACTCGCCTGATTTCAATCTCGCTCTCGAAAGACGCCTGCGAAAACGCGGTGTCCCCATAGCGCACCTGGTTAGCCCTTCGATCTGGGCCTGGAGGGCCGGAAGGATCAAAGCCATAGCGCGCTCTGTTGATCGCATGCTCTATCTGTTTCCGTTTGAAGCTGCGGCCTATGCCAACAGTACCGTTGCGAATCAATATGTTGGCCATCCTCTTGCCGATGAAATGCCGCTGGAGGTATCCCAAAAAGCAGCGCGCGAATCGCTGGGCTTGAAAACACAAGGTCGGGTGGTGGCTTTGATGCCGGGTAGCCGGTTGGGCGAGCTTCGGGCGCATGGCCAGCTGTTTATGGCCGTGGTGCGTAAGTTGTGCGTAATAGATTCTTCGCTGTCCTTTATTTTGCCTGCGGCGAATGCGTCCTGCGCGCAGTTTCTTGCTGCTCTGTTGGACGAGGCTGGCGACTTACCGGTACAACTTTGTGATGGGCTCTCTGCAACGGCGCTAGCAGCCTGTGACGCGGCACTGATCACCTCGGGCACGGCCACCCTGGAAGCGGCACTGGTAAAGCGTCCCATGGTGGTTGTCTACCGGACTAGCGCGTTATCGTGGGCAGTGCTGTCGCGTCTAGTGCATACACCTCACGTGGCGCTTCCCAATTTACTGCATGGTGATACGCTCGTACCCGAGTTTCTGCAAGAAAAAGCGACGGCACAGGCGCTTGCGACGGCGCTTTGGCAGCAGCTGGAAGATACGGCAAATCGAAGCCGTCTTGATAAGGCATTTGCCGAAATACATCACACGTTACGGCGAGGCTGTGCCGACAATGTTAGCGCGGCCTTGTTAGAGCTGGGGAGCTGTTCCAACCTATGAATGATCTCTTTGCACTAGATCTGGAGGTTGATATCAATGATTCGGGCATTGCGGGCGTAGACGAAGTAGGGCGCGGCCCACTGGCGGGGGATGTGGTGACAGCGGCCGTTATTTTGGATCCTGAGCGGCCCATTGAGGGGCTGCGTGATTCCAAGAAGCTCAGCCATGCGCGCCGGGTCGAGCTTGCGGTGCAAATCAAACAGTACGCGCTAGCGTGGGCAGTAGCGCGGGCCAGCGTCGAAGAAATTGATCGGCTGAATATTTTGCAGGCATCGCTATTGGCGATGCGTCGAGCGGTAGAAGCGCTCTCGCCGCAGCCCCATTATGTATTGGTAGACGGTAACCGTCTGCCCCAGTGGTCCTATGCCGCGGAAGCTGTTGTAAAAGGCGATGATCGCGTACCTGCGATAGCAGCCGCGTCAATTCTAGCCAAGGTTCAACGCGACGAGGAGCTGATTGCACTGGACGCCCAATACCCTGGATACGGGTTTGCAGGGCATAAAGGCTACCCAACCAAAATGCATCTGCAGGCCCTTCAATCGCTGGGTGTCACGCCTGTACACCGTCGCAGCTTCGGGCCCGTAAAAAAACTGCTTCAGGACGGCTAGAGTTGGTACAACATTGGCGTTAAGCCGCGTAGAATCTGCCTATGTCTGGTTTCGTACATCTTCGCCTACACACCGAATTCTCTCTCGTTGATGGTCTGGTTCGCATTAAGCCGCTGGTTAAGCGTGTGGCTGAGCTGGGTATGCCCGCGGTGTGTGTCACTGACGTCTGTAACTTCTATGGGTTGATCAAGCTCCATCAGGCCGCCTTCTCAGCAGGTGTGCAGCCGCTGTTTGGGGCAGACTTGCGTGTGATGGAAGCGGATGATCCCGATCGAGCTCATCCTTTGTGCTTGCTTGCAATGAACCAGACAGGCTATCGCAACCTGACAACCCTTATTTCCCGTGCCTACACCGATGGCCAGCAGCTGGGTGTTCCCTATGTTCACCGGGCCTGGCTGGAAGAGTTTGCCGATGGTTTGATCGCGCTGTCTTGTGGCGCTGCCGGCGATGTTGGCCAGGCTCTGTTGGGCGAGAAAACCGCTTTGGCACAGGAGCGTGCCCGCTATTGGATGAATCTTTATCCAGAGCGCTTTTATCTCGAGCTGCATCGCACGGGGCGTGAAGGTGATGAAACACACTTGCATGCAGCTGTGGCGTTGGCGGAGACACTGCAGTGCCCAGTGGTGGCAACAAATGATGTTAGATTTCTGCAGCCTGACGAATTTGAAGCACATGAGGCGCGGGTGTGTATCGGTGAAGGCCGCACGCTGGATGACCCGCGTCGAGCGCGCGTTTATACAGAGCAACAGTATCTTCGCTCGCCACAAGAGATGGCGGATTTGTTTGCGGATATCCCGGAAGCGTTGAGCAATACCGTGGCGATTGCGCAGCGTTGCAACGTGGTGCTCGAATTGGGTAAGCCCTATTTACCGGATTATCCAGTACCTGAAGGGCTCACGATGGACGAGTTTTTCAGGCAGCTCTCGCACGAAGGGCTGGATCAGCGTTTGTCCGTCCTCTTCGATGAGTCGGCTCCTGAGTTTGCGCAAACACAAACAGAATACCGCGAGCGTCTGGAGTTTGAGCTGGAAACTATCATCCAGATGGGCTTTCCCGGCTATTTTTTGATCGTCATGGATTTTATCCGTTGGGCGAAACAGCATGATATTCCCGTGGGCCCCGGCCGTGGTTCTGGCGCTGGCTCTCTAGTGGCTTATGCGCTTGAGATCACTGATCTAGACCCGCTGGAGTACGATTTGCTGTTTGAACGTTTTCTGAATCCGGAACGTGTTTCGATGCCGGATTTCGATGTCGATTTCTGTATGGAAAAGCGCGACAGGGTCATCGATTATGTTGCAGATACTTACGGTCGCGAAGCGGTTTCGCAAATTATTACCTTTGGCACGATGGCCGCAAAAGCGGTGGTGCGTGATGTAGCTAGAGTGCAGGGTAAATCGTACGGTCTTGCCGATAAGCTGTCCAAAATGATTCCTTTCGAAGTAGGAATGACGCTGGAAAAAGCCCTCGAGCAGGAAGAGCCCCTGCGCCAGTTTCTTGCCGATGATTCTCAGGCCCATGAAATTTGGGATATGGCAGAGCAGCTTGAGGGCGTTGTGCGTAATGTCGGTAAGCACGCGGGTGGTGTGGTGATTGCGCCGTCTAAGCTTACCGATTTCTCTCCGCTGTTTTGTGATGAAACTGGCTCCGGCCTGGTAACGCAGTACGATAAAAACGATGTGGAAGAAGCGGGGCTGGTGAAGTTCGATTTTCTCGGCCTGCGTACTCTCACAATCATCGACTGGGCGGTGAAGATGATTGACGTCGCGCGTGAGCGCGAGGGCGAGTTGCCGCTGGATATCATGCAAATTCCGCTGGTGGACGCTCCCAGTTTTGATCTACTGAAAAGCGGTCAAACGACAGCAGTTTTCCAGCTTGAATCTCGCGGCATGAAGGATCTGATCGAACGGCTGCAGCCAGATTGCTTTGAAGATATTGTGGCGCTTGTGGCACTGTTTCGGCCCGGGCCATTACAGTCGGGCATGGTCGACAACTTTATCAACCGCAAACACGGTAGGGAGGAACTCTCCTTTCCCGATTCGCAGTATCAACACGAGTGGCTGGAGCCTATTTTAAAGCCCACCTACGGCATTATCCTGTATCAAGAGCAGGTAATGCAGATCGCGCAGGTTTTGGCGGGGTATACGCTGGGCGGCGCCGACATGCTGCGTCGTGCTATGGGCAAGAAAAAGCCCGAAGAAATGGCCAAGCAGCGCACGATTTTTGAAGAGGGTGCCATTGGTAAGGGTGTAGACGGCACGCTGGCCATGAAGATCTTTGATCTGGTGGAGAAGTTCGCTGGTTACGGTTTTAACAAATCGCACTCTGCAGCCTATGCATTGGTTTCCTATCAGACGGCCTGGTTGAAAACCCATTACCCTGCGCCGTTTATGGCGGCGGTGATGAGTTCAGAACTCGATAACACCGACAAGATTGTCGTGTTTGTAGACGAATGCAAACGCATGAAGCTTTCTCTGAAGTTGCCTGATGTGAATGAAGGCCAGTACATGTTCACCGTTAACGTCAACGACGACATTATTTATGGGTTGGGGGCTATCAAAGGTTTGGGTGAAGGCCCGGTTGAAAACATCTTGGCGGCAAGATCCGAGGGTGGTGACTTTACCGACCTCTTTGATTTCTGCGCCAGGACCGACCCGCGCAAAGTGAATCGCCGGGCCATTGAGGCGCTCATTCGCTCCGGTGCCTTTGATAGTTTCGATGCCGAACGCTGGGAGTTGATGGCTGCGCTTGAAGATGCGCTGAAGGCGGCAGAGCAGAGCGCAAGCAACCGCGATAGCGGTATAGACGATTTGTTTGGAGAGGTTGTTCCCAGCGCTGAAAACGGCACTGCGGATGTGTACGCTGATTTTCGTCGAACCAAGGCTTGGAATGACAAAGAGCGTTTGGGTGGCGAGCGCGATACGCTTGGTTTGTATATCACTGGCCACCCGATCGATGAATACAAAGCCGAGGTACGCAAGTTTGCACCTAACCGCATAGCGGACGTGCGCGCGGATCGGAACGGCGATCAAGTGCTGGTGGGCTTGATCATGGCGACCCGTACCATGAACACACAGCGTGGCACGATGGCGGTGTTGACGTTGGACGATAGCAGCGCGCAGATCGAAGTAACGCTTTTTTCTGACGCTTACAGCGAGTTTAGAGAGTTGCTGGTGAAAGATACTATCGTTATTGCCACTGGCAAAATCGCTATGGACGACCGTACCGGTAAGCTAGCGATGCGCGGCAATGGCCTGCGCTCCCTCGTGGAGGCCAGACAGAACTATGCATCAGATCTGATGATTGAAGTGAGTGCGAATGCGTTAGATGAAGACTTCGCTCAGCGTTTGGAAGCAACGCTGTCGAGTGCTGGCGGTGGTACCTGCCCAGTTTCTCTGGTCTATCATCAAGAAACTAATCGAGCGCGTGTGCGGCTGGGCGAGCGCTGGCAGGTAGTGCCCAGCGATGAACTGATGCAGGAATTACGCGAGGTCGTTGGCGCAGAGACAGTGGCTCTTGAGTATCGCTGACCCCGCCCGTTACGCTGTTGTAAGGCTCATTGAATAAATTCTTATTGGAGATTTCGTGATGTTGTTGCAAGACAAAGTTGTCATCGTTTCAGGTATTGGCCCGGGTTTGGGGCAGGAGCTTTCCACGCTAGCTGCCAAAGAGGGCGCTAAAGCGGTGGTTCTAGCAGCCCGCACGGTGGAGAAGTTGGATACCGCTGAGCGGGAAATAGCAGATCTTGGCCTGGGCACTCTAGTGTTGAAAGTGCCCACTGATATTTCAGACGTAGAGCAATGTAAGGCATTGGCCGACAAAACCGCTTCTGAGTTTGGGCAAATTGATGTGCTGTTTAACAGCGCCTACGACCCGGGTAGCTTTGAGCCTATTGAAACCGCCGATCTAGACGGTTGGCGCCGCGCCATGGATGTAAACTTTTTTGGCACGATGCAGCTTACGCAGGCGTGTATACCACACATGAAAAATCACGGCGGTTCCATTGTCATGATTGCGACGATGGTAGAGCACAAGCCGCTGGCTACGCAGGGTGGTTACGGCTCTTCCAAGTCGGCGCTACGCGCAGCCACCAAACATCTTGCGCTGGAGTTGGGCAAATACAACATTCGGGTTAACTCGGTGCACATGGGCTGGATGTGGGGCCCTGCTGTTGAAGGCTATTTTGCGTGGCAAGCGCAGTCCACGGGTAAGTCTCAGGAAGAGCTGATAGCAGAAGTCACCAGCAGCATTCCTTTGGGTGTCATTCCCGATGACGCTGACTGTGCGAAGGCTGCGGTTTTCTTTGGCTCGGAGTATTCCTCGGTGGTGACGGGTGCCGGGCTGGATGTTAATGGTGGTGAGTTCATGCCGATATAGGCAAAGCATTAGCATTGGTAATATGGAGTAAGCACGATGTCAGATGAAATTGTATCGCAAGCAGAAAAAATTGAAGCGGCTGTGTTTCGCCGACTTTTAGAGCACCTTGACGGCCGTAAGGATGTTCAAAATATCGATCTTATGAATCTTTCGGGGTTTTGCCGAAACTGCCTGTCCAAGTGGTATGTGGCGGCGGCAGAGGAGGAAGGCGTTGCCGTGGAATATGAGGCAGCGCGAGAACGCGTTTATGGTATGCCCTATGCTGATTGGAAAGCGCAGCATCAAACGCCGGCAACTCCTGAGCAGATGGCAGCATTTTCTGAGAAAGAAAAAGGCTAGTAACGTTGTGCTGCTCTGTATTGCTCTGTATTGCTTCGTAATGCTACAGAGGCCCATAGGGCAGGTAGCGATTTTCATTTACCTCTCGTAGCCATTGCAAGAACGGCTTGTCCAAGCGCTCTCCGCGCTTGCGCAATACTTTGGCCAACGGGATGACTGGCGACGTAGCGCCTGCTTCCCAGCCCGGTACGTTTTCCACCACGGCAAAGAAACGAATCAGGTGGCGCAGCTCAGCTTCATCAAGTGCCTGAGTTGCATCGTGCCAAAGTGCGTGATCAATCTGCATAAGCCTGGCCAGTTGCTCATCGTCATCCTTAAAGTGATCGCTCAACTGTTCAAGCTGCTCATCGGCGCTGAAGGCGATGAGACGTTGCAGTAGTGCGGGCGTCAGTTGTAGATCACTGGAAGTAGAGCCGGCGGAAGGGTCCCAAGAACCTAGAGACATAGCATTTAACCTTATTGAATGGCCGTTTTATCCGTTGTTGGATGGTGGCCAGTGTAGCGGACTCTTGCGGATTCCTTGTTTAGTCGTTGCTGCTGATCATTTCTCGAAAGAATTTGAAGCGGGTAGTGTAGGGCTCAACCGCCTGATCGGCAATACGCTGTAAAGTGTCCGCTAGGGAGACTTTCTCGTTCTCTGGGGCGTCATCATTAGCGGCAATTTGTTTGCTTAGGGTGCTGATGCCGTCACCGATGACATTGGCGCTTTCAATAGTGGCTTGCAGCAGGAACACCTCGGCCATGACCAAGTCATTGACTCTTTTGCGCACGATGTTGGATGGCTCACTGCCGGACATTGTTTTCCCTCGAGTTTCGACGATTTTGACCGGTGCAATGATAAGAAGTTTGCGGGGTGAAGCAAGGCCTGTGGGGTGAAAGTGGTGTTAATTTTTTGCAATGTTACCGGTGCTTGCCTAGTCTGAGAACTGGTCGATGATTCATGCTTGTTCGTGTACTCTTCAAGGCCAGACCAACATCCAAAATTGGAGTGAAATTATGAGGGTAAGAACCATCCTTTTGGCTTTGCTGGCCGTGTTTTTCCAGAGCGTTTCCGCTATGGCCAATGCGGCTGAAAAGCCCAACATTCTCGTATTCTGGGGTGATGATATCGGTATTACTAATATCAGCGCTTACAGCGATGGCATCATGGGCTACCGCACGCCCAACATTGATCGGATTGCTAACGAGGGTATGCGCTTTACTGATTACTATGGCGATCAGAGTTGCACCGCCGGTCGTTCCAGCTTTATCACCGGGCAAACTCCGCTGCGTACCGGGCTGAGCAAGGTAGGTCTCCCCGGGGCTGAGCTTGGTATTCAGGATCGCGATATCACATTGGCGGAAGTCCTGAAAACCCATGGTTACGCTACTGGTCAGTTCGGCAAAAACCATCTTGGCGATAAAGATAGATTTCTACCGACCAACCATGGCTTTGATGAGTTTTTTGGCAACCTCTATCACCTGAACGCAGAGGAAGAGCCTGAAGATGTTGATTACCCCAAAGATCCGGTCTTTCGTAAGATGTTTGGCCCCCGAGGCGTCATTCGCTCCTACGCTGATGGAAAAATTGAAGACACTGGTGCATTGACGCGTAAGCGTATGGAGACGGCCGATGAAGAGTTTATCGCCTCTGCCAAAAAGTTTATCGACAAATCTGTGCAAGCGCAGAAGCCGTTTTTTGTTTGGGTGAACACCACAGGCATGCACTTTCGCACGCACCCCGCGCAGAAACACCTGGGTAAATCGGGGCAAGATTTTTATAACGATGTCATGGTTGGGCACGATGAATTGGTAGGGGAGATGTTGGATCAGTTGGATGATCTCAAAATCGCCGACAACACGATTGTTTTTTACTCTACCGATAACGGTGTGCATTACAACACGTGGCCCGATGCAGGTATTACGCCGTTTCGCAGTGAGAAGAACTCCAACTGGGAAGGTGCCTATCGCGTGCCCGCAGCTGTGCGCTGGCCTGCCAAAATTGAAGCGGGCCAAGTTTCGAATGCTGTAATGTCCCACCTTGACTGGATGCCGACCTTGGTCGCTGCAGCCGGCGATGCCAACCTTAAGAAAGATCTGCTGACAGGTAAACGTATTGGTAACAAAAATGCGAAGTTGCATCTCGATGGATACAACTTTCTACCGTACCTCACCGGCGAGGTTGAGGAGTCACCGCGGCGTGAGTTTATCTACCACAACGATGCAGGTATGCCAGTAGGCGCGCGCGTGGGCGATTGGAAGATAGTGTTCGCCGAAAACCGAGCGAAGACTATGGCACTGTGGGCAGAGCCTTTTGTTACCCTGCGATTGTTCAAAATATTCCATTTGCGCCGCGACCCCTTCGAACGTGCCGATGAGCACTCCAATACGTATTGGGATTGGCTGATAGACAAAGCACCGCAAGGCTACCTGGGGACGGCCACTACCGCGCTGTACCTACAGACGTTTGCGAAGTATCCGCCATCACAGAAGCCGGATTCATGGTCTATCGATAAACTGACAGAGCGCTATCTGGACGTACAATAGTTGGCAAAAACGAAGAGGTAGCAGGCGCGTTGATTCCCGCTACCTCTTCTCCTTCTGGTACTTATGCACAAACCACTGTATTTCAAGGGGTTTGCTGTGTTGTCTATCACAGTGTTTGTTTAAGATTATCGCTCGGCCGCCGCTACCATGTTATGAATTAGTCATTCATCTGCATGGGGGGCGAATGCCGATGGCAATGAGGCAGCACGAGGCAGGCGTTACGGTGACAAGGGATGCATTTCGAGCACGCATGGAATCGCAGTGCCATCACATTGAGCAGTATCGCCAGAAGGTGTTACGTGAAACGGGGCGAGAGATGACGCCTGATGAAGCCGCTGTGGAATGGATTGAGCGCTACGCTGCAACCTTCGAACATGTTGACGAAGCCTCCTGCGCTTAGCTTGGCCTTTCGCGCGTCCCAAGCGTGAACACCTCTAAAGTCAGTTATACCTTATTCACTCCAATCTCTTTCCCGCAACCTCTATACTGTCAGCAATAACTTTTTCTCAGAAGGTATTGCCATGTTTGGTTTTGTTGCACGCGCTATCAGTGCGGTTCTATTGCTTGTTATCTCCATTGTGTTCTCTACTTCTGTTTCGGCGAGCCAAGAGGGTTGGAGCGTTGAATCCAGGGCGTTGCCACTGCCGCAGGCCGCTAGCAAACCACTGCGTGATCTCATTGCCAATGGCATAGCGTCAAAAGAAGAAGCCGTCAAAGGTGTGCCTACCTCGCCCGATGAATGGCGTAAGGCTATAGCGGCTAGGTCTGCTGCCGGAAAAATCTCTCTGGCACAGCTAGGGCAGCAGCTAAATACCACCATTACCCGCGATACCGTTGCCGGCGTGCCGGTGCATCGCGTTGAACCGGCCGCTGTGTCTGCTGCTGATACTAACCGGCTCTTTATCTACCTACATGGCGGCGCCTATGTGTTTGGCGGTGGTGACGCTGCGGTTATGGAGGGCGCAATGATTTCGGCGCTCACTGGTGTCAGGGCATTGTCAGTTGATTATCGAATGCCGCCTGATCACCCCAGCCCGGCTGCTGCTGAGGATGTGGTGGCGGTTTACGCAGAACTGCTTAAAACGTATGAGCCCAAGGCGATCGCCATGGGAGGTACCTCCGCAGGCGGTGGGCTCACGCTCTCAGCAGTACAGGCGATGAAAGCCGCAGGCTTACCCTTACCAGGCGCGCTGTACTTGGGTACGCCGTGGACCGATTTGTCTAAAACCAGTGACTCTCTTTACACCAACGAAGGTATTGACCGCGTGCTTGTTGTTTATGACGGGCTCCTGGAAGAGGCGGCCAAGCTTTACGCCGGGGGTAAGTCGCTCAAAGACCCGGCTATTTCCCCTGTGTATGGCGACTTCGCCGATTTTCCACCGAGTTTTCTGGTGACAGGAACCCGCGATATGTTTCTTAGCGACACGGTCAGGGCGCACCGTAAGCTGCGTCAGGCGGGCATTGTTGCAGACTTGCATGTTTTCGAAGGGTTGTCTCATGCCGAGTATGCGCGGCTTATGGGCTCACCTGAGTGGGAGCAGACCTATTCTGAGCTGTCGCGATTCCTGCAAGTGCATTTATCGCAGGCCGCAAAAAGCGCCCCCTAGGGGGTCTTGCAGCGCCCGCGGCCCTGCGGATAGATGGTTCAAATCGGAGTGTGCGCAATCCAGACCTTTTTGCTAGTCTAAAGAGGTACCGCAAATAACAATAATCTGGAGCACTCAGTATGAAAACAGCAATGAAACTGCTGCCGCTGGCACTTGCCCCCATTCTACTCAGCCCAGCGACTCTGCAAGCCCAAATGCGGCTTGAAGAAGTCTTGGTTACTGCCGAAAAACGTCAAACCACCGTTCAGGACACGCCGATCGCGGTAACCGCTTTCAGCGGTGCTGAGCTGGATCGAGCGCTAATCAACAAACCGCTGGATATGCAGTTCAACGTGCCGAACATGCTCATGAGTAAGGGCAACTTCACCACTGCTCAGATTTCATTGCGCGGTATCGGTAATCTTGCCGTCGGCTCAGCCACCGATAGCGGTACGGGCGCACATTTTAATGGCGTTTACTTAAATAATGGGCGTATTTTTGAAATCGAATATTACGACGCCGAGCGAGTGGAGGTGCTACGTGGCCCGCAGGGGACGCTCTATGGCCGCAATACTACAGCGGGCGTCATTAACTTTATTACGCACAAACCCGACGATGAGTTTGGGGGGAACATTAACGTTGAGTTGGGTGACTATAATCATCGCAAGATTAAAGCCGCGCTAAATATCCCGATTAACGACAATTTCGCGCAGCGCTTTGCCGTGTTTTACAACGAGCGCGATGGCTTCGTTGAGAACAAGTTTAATGGCAATGACATCGATGGCCGCGACATGTACTCAGTGCGCTCTAGCACGCGTTTTCAAACGGAGACGTTTGATGCGACGCTAACCATCAACTATTTCGAAGAAGATTCAGACCGGATGCGCGGCAGTAATCAGCGCTGCTTGCGCGATGCATCCGGCGTTTTGGGTTGCCTGCCTACCGGGCTGGCCGACGAAACATCTCACAGTGGCGCTGGCGCGACAGCGTTTCTTCTGAACACCTTTGTTGTTCCTGCCACCGGCCTTACCTTCCCGGTCGATGACTTCATTAACTCGTCTAAGAATGCTAACCCGCGAGAGCAGTTCCTCGACTACGACCCGGTGTACAAAGTAGAAGACACCATGATCTCGCTGGATCTGCAGTGGGACTTTGGGGATTTAACATTGAACTCCTTAACGGGGTATCACGAATCTAGTCTGGATGCGCGTAACGACTACGATTTCACAGTGGCATCGGAGCTTTGGCCTATTACTGTTACGCTCGATAGCGGGCCAGATGGGATTGTGGTGACCGACCGAGCGTTTAACAATGACCGTTCTACTACAGACCCGGAGCAGTGGAGCCAGGAGTTTCGTCTATCGTCTAGCTACGACGGTATGTTGAATTTTATGGTGGGTGCTTTTTATCTGGAGTATGAGGCTGAAACGCACTATCAAATTTATTCCGCCGCGATCGAAGCGGTAGGTAACGTGCTCAATATCGATCCATCGGCACGCTTGTTCGATAACGAAACCAATCCCTATGAGCTCGAAACCTACGCCTTTTTTGGTGAGCTTTACTGGCAGGCTGCCGATGACCTCATGTTGACCTTTGGCTTACGGTATTCTGAAGAGACGAAAGAGGCTGAGCAACGAACAGTCTATCTGGAATTTTTAGATAACCCTTCATTACCCGGTGGTGGCTTCAACTCCTTCGAAGGTGAATGGGACGAGCTCACCGGCAAGTTCAATGTGACCTGGGATGCAACCGACGACATCATGGCTTACGCCACGATTTCACGCAGTTACAAAAGTGGTGGCTTTAACCCCATTTCAGCTGAGTCTCCCGTGATAGATCCGGCGCAGGGTGGTAATCCCGATTTGGCGGAGTTTGATCCTGAATACATTAATGCCTTTGAAGTGGGTATGAAGAGCCGCTTCTTTGACGATTCACTACAGGCCAACATCACATACTTCTACTACGACTACGAAGGCCTGCAGATTGCAAAGATCACCAACCAAACGGCGTTGAACGAAAACTTTGATGCCAAGATCCAAGGCTTTGAGGGTGAATTTATTTACGTGCCTGACGAGCACTGGCGGTTCAGCGCTAACCTCGCCTGGTTAGATACTGAGATGGAAGAGGGCGAGAGTGTTGATCCCGCTAACATCAACTTGCTGGGTACGCCTGAGAATGTGATCAGCACGCCCTTTAACAACCAGTACATTGGGCCCGGTTGCCCTAATGGAGCGCCCAGCTGCGATGGTTTGCCGACTGACCTGGAAGGCAATGTGTTGCCTAACGCGCCAGAGTTCTCCGTGAATATTGGTATTGGCTATGCCTGGGCGCTGGATAACGGCATGGAGCTGATGGCCGCTACGAACTATTACTGGCAGGACGAGTTCTACACGCGAGTCTTTAATGCGCCCAACGATAAGGTGGATAGCTGGGATGTTTGGAATGCTACGCTAACGCTGTACAGCGCAGATCGTACCTGGTTTGCAGAGATTTGGGGCCGTAACCTGAATGATGATGATCATGTGACGGGCCAGTATCTGGGTGATCAGAATGTTGGTCTGGCGACTAACCAGTTCTTGTTGGAGCCGCGGCTTTGGGGGATTTCTGGCGGCTATAATTTTTAGGTTTGGCTAGGCCTTGAATGTGGAAGGGTGGCCTGGGCCGCCCTTTTTTTTTGGTTCCTCTGATTTAGATCGGAGGGTGTCGGGAGCCGAGACAAGCTAAGGTGATCAGTCGCTCCACGTGATTCGCTTGGTGATCACCTTAGCTTGCCCCGGCTCCTTGCATAGCTCTACTTATGTAAATCTAGCGAGGATGACCATTGAAGTGGCGTATATTCGTCTGACCTGAGCGCGATCGGAGGTCTTGGCTTGAGAAAGTCTATTACCACCAAGCGAATCACGTGGAGCGACTGGTAATAGACTTTCTCAAGCCAAGACCGCTTCCAGGGCTCGATCCAACTGCTGAATTCCGCCACTAATTCCGCCACTACACTATCGGTGCCGTAAGCCAGAGTTCCTATTAATGTTTTTGCCGATGGGTCTGTTAGTGGGCCAGTAGTTTGCGATAATGGCGTGTATCTTGGCGCGTTGCCAGTTTACCTAAACGCGGCCATCGTCTAACGCCACTTGAGAACTACTTGAGAGCTACTTGAGAGCCACTATGAAGCATTCATATCTACAGCGCCTACTTGCAGCATTTTTTCTGATGCCACTCTTCGCGTTTGCGCAGGACGACGCCATCCAATTGCAGGCCTTCGAAGAGGGCGGCGATTTTCAATCGGTTGCACCACTAGTGATAGAACAGACGCCGTTTTACGGTTTGTCAGGTTACTACAATGGCGTGACCTTCTATCGTATAACAGGTGATGAGCCTGTGGTTGTGCCGCGTGAAGAGATAACGGCACTGCCAGCGGGAGAAATGTTTGCAGCAGTTGGGCGTTTCAATGTGCTGTTGGTTGAGTCACAGGCGGCGCTGCGCTTTAACGTTGCGCAAGAGACGTTTGTCGTTTCAGGGCCAAAAGACGTTAATTGGAACGCGCGTATTCTGCGCAAGGACGAACTCGCGCAAGAGAGTGAGGCTCTTGACGCACTGCGATACCAGCATCTCTGGTCACCACTGGCGTGGTTGTCGCGCACTGTCGAGTGGGCTGTGGAATCTGTTCAATCTCTCACCGGGCTTGGCTGGGGCTGGAGCATTGTTGTTTTTTCGGTGCTGCTGAAAGTGTTGTTGCTACCCTTGAGTCTTTACGCGGCACGCTTGCAAGCAAGTGTGGGAGCAATACAAAGCCAGCTGGCGCCGAAGCTGGCGGAAATTAAGGAAAAATTTGATGGCGAGGAGGCGCACAAGCGCATTATGGCCGCCCATAAAGACCTGGGTGTGTCGACTTTCTTTTCGTTAAAGCCGTTAGGCGCGCTTTTCTTGCAGGTACCGGTTTGGATAGCGGTGTTCAATGCATTGGGCGAAATGCCGCAGCTGGTGGGCCAGGGTTTCTTGTGGGTGAATGATTTGGCCTATCCAGACAGCATTGCGAGCCTGCGAGGGGCCATCCCGTTTCTGGGCTCTAGTGTGAGCCTCTTGCCGGTACTGATGGCGGGAGTGACCTTTGCTTCGTCTCTGCTGCTGCGTGATACGCAATTGACTGCGCCCGAGAAAAAACGACAAACCAGGAATGCCCTGCTCACAGCCCTAGCGTTTTTGCTGCTCTTTTATCCGTTCCCAGCGGCGATGGTGCTTTACTGGACGCTATCTAACGGCCTGCAGATCATTCAACAAAAGTTGATTAAGCCTGCGTAGGCCGTTATTGCGCTTCTGCCGATGGTCTAGGACGTTTTCATATTCTCTTCGCTCCAGTAGGCGCGCATGCTGTTCACCTTACCTTCATCGTTGAATTCAAACACATCGATGATATCGATAGACATGCCGCCGCCAGGTAGCGCCTGAAAAGGAAATGCTACTGCATTACCGGTGCAACGTGGCTCGCCGGTTAGCGCAAGCTTGGTGCCCGACGACAGAGCGCCCTCGTAAAATGCCACTACCGCATCAATGCCGATATGCGGGTCGGTGCCCACAGGGTCTTCAACGCGCGCATCGTCGGCGTAAATATCACGAATGATGTCCATGTCCTGCTTTTCAAACGCTTCCATGTATTTGTGTACTGCGGCAATCTTTATGCTTGAATCCATGAGACTTTCCTTTTAGTGCATTCTCGTAGAACGTTTTGGGAATGGTTTAACTCGTCGCTAGTAGCCACAGAGGCTTGCGTAGCGATCTTCGTGGAAGCCGGTGTCACCAAAAATTTGCATGGCAACACGGGCACGTTTGAGAAAAAAACCGATTTCGAGTTCGTCAGTAACACCGATACCGCCATGCATTTGCACCGCCTCGTTTGTCACCAGCTTCACTGTATTGTTTAGCCGCGCTTTTGCCAGGCTTGCCATCAGTGGCAGCTGGTCTGGCGCGTCGTCTACGGTAGACAGTGTTTGCAATAGTACCGAGCGCGCTAGTTCAAGCTCTGATTGCATGTGCGCTGCGCGATGCTGCAATGCCTGAAACGAACCGATGAGCGCGCCAAACTGTTCGCGTTCTTTTAGGAATGCCACTGTGCGTTCGAAAGCCTCCAGAGCACAGCCCATCATTTCCGCCGCGAGCGCGGCTCGTCCGCGATCAAGCACCGGTTCCAGCGTTTTCCAGCCACCGTTTATCTCACCCAATACCGACTCTGTGCTGACTTCGACATTGTTGAATTCAATGTTGGCGCAGTTACGGCTGTCGGCCATGATCGTGCGCTGTACGCTAACACCGTCTGTGCCGGCGGGTACAAGAAACAATGTAATCCCCTGGGCTGATTTCGGTTCGCCGTCGGTACGGGCTGCAACAATCAGCGTGTCGGCGCTATGGCCATCTAGCACAAAACACTTACTGCCATTGATAACATACTTGTCATCGCTTTTTACTGCGGTTGACTCTATAGAGGAAGGGCGATGGTGATGCGATTCTTCTAGTGCCAGCGCGAGCGTCAGATTGCCTGCGGCAATTTCAGGCAGTAGTGTTTCCTTTTGCGTGTCTGTTCCACCCAGCAGTATTGCAGAGGCGCCAACAACGCCCGATGCAAACAGTGGTGATGCGGTTAGTGTTCTCCCCGTTTCCTCCAGTACGACGCCCAGGCCAAGAAAGCCGAATTCGAGGCCACCGTATTGCTCAGGCAGTATAATGCTCGCCCAGCCCATCTCGGCCATCTGCTGCCAGAGTGCTTTGCTGTATCCAGTAGCGTCCTTCTCGTCGCGCAGCTTACGCAATGCCTCTACCGGCGCGTTACTGGCAAGAAAATCCCGCGCTGTATCCTGCAGCAGGCGCTGCTCTTCGTTTAATACCAATGCCATCTGTTACAGCTCCTAGGATTGCGGTAGTTCAAGTACGTTCTTTGCAACAACGTTAAGCTGCACTTCTGATGTGCCACCTGCAATCGTCATCGCTTTTGACATTGCCCAAAGGCGCAGCGTGTCGATCTCCACCGCATTGAACCCCTCGCCTTCCCAGCCAAGGCCACGCGAACCCATGATTGCCAGCAGTAACTCGCTCTTCGTTTTCTCTGCCTCTGTGCCTACGTACTTCATAACCAGTGGCGCGGCGCTGCGCAATCCACTTGCCTTCTCTTCGAAGGTGCGGAAATGGGTGAGGCCAATCGCCTGCATTAGCATGTCGTACTGTGCTAACTGGCGGCGCAGGTTGTCGTCGGTAATCTTGCCGTCTTCAAATTCCAGATACTCACGGGCTGCCGCGTTGGGCTGCATGATTTGCCTGGGCGATTCGCTACCCATTTCAGACATCAGTTTGCGCTCGTGAACGAGCAGCGCTTTGGCCACTGACCAACCTTTGTTGAGTTCACCAACCAAATTTTCCTTCGGCACTTTTACATCGCTAAAAAAGGTCTGGCAAAACTCTGACTCTCCGCTGATGAGCGGAATAGGCGAGGTAGTAACACCCGGATCATCCATATCGATGAGTAGGAAGCTAATGCCCTCCTGCTTTTTTGCTGAGGGATCAGTGCGAACGAGGCAGAAAATCCAATCGCAGCGGTCTGCCGCGGTTGTCCATATTTTGCTGCCATTGATGAGGAAGTGATCGCCTTTGTCTTCAGCTTTGCACTGCACGCTAGCCAAGTCAGAGCCCGCGCCCGGTTCGGAGTAGCCCTGGCACCAACGCATTTCGCCATTTACAATGGCGCGAATGTGCTGCGCCTTCTGCGCTTCATTACCGAATTCAAGTACCGCAGGCCCAAGCATCCATAGGCCAAGGCCGAATATGGGTGTGCGTGCGTTCAGCGCTTTCATTTCTTCTTTGACAACACGTGCTTCACGGGGGCCAAGGCCACCGCCGCCGTACTCGGTCGGCCACTCCGGCGCAACCCAGCCTTTATCGCGCATGCGCTCAAACCAGATTTTCGCATCGTCGCTGGGGAAAGTGCCATTGCGGCCGCCCCAGTATTGATCTTCGGGCTTCATCGGTTGCCGCTGTGAGTCGGGACAGTTGGCTTCCAACCATTCCCGCACTTCTTCCCGAAACGTTTCCAGATTCTCCAAGCTAAACTCCCTTTTGTATTCTCGCCAACACTGCGCATTATCAGGTCGCGCTTTTTGCGAACGCAGTATGATACGGGGCGGGGAAGGGCAGTGAAAGCGAATCTGAGCTGTGTTCACCGGTGTGGCTTAACATTTCAGCCCGCTTCTCGAATTCGCGGGTGTTTCCGCTGCAGTTCAATCTGTCAAACCCGCTAATGGGCGTCTGGCTTGCGAATTGACCCTCCGCAAGCCACACCGCATGCTGTGTGCTTTCCCAAGGAGTGATCGTATGAAACGTTTCGACGACAAGGTAGCGCTAGTAACCGGCGCGGGTAGTGGTATCGGCAAAGCCGCAGCGCAGCGAATTGCCAGTGAAGGCGGCGCGGTGTTCTGTGTCGATTTGAATGAGGACGCGGTGAACGCCACGGTGGCCGAGATTGAGGCGGCTGGTGGGAAGGCTGCAGCTTGCGTCTGCAATGTAGGTGACGAAGCTAGCGTGAACAGCATGGTTGCCGCGTGTATTGCGCAATACGGCAGTTTATATGCGGTAGTGAACATGGCGGGTATATTACGTTTTGACGATACTGAACAACTGGAAACCGCCGCGTGGCAAAAGGTTATCGACATTAACCTCACAGGCACTATGTTGCTGTGCCGTGCGGTATTGCCCCATTTGCTGGAGACCAAGGGTAGCATTGTGAATGCGGCGTCTACGGCGGCCTTGTCGGGCTTGCCCTGTGGAGTCGCCTACTCCGCCAGTAAGGGTGGCGTATTGGCGATGACTCGCTCTATCGCGGTTGAATACGGCAAACGCGGCGTGCGAGCAAATTGCATCTGCCCCGGCGATATCAACACTGGCATGACGGATAACATTGCGTTTCCAGACACGATGGACTTTGAGTTGATGCCGCGCATCATGTCGATTACCGGCGCTAAATCACCGGCAGTGGTTGCCGGCCTAATTGCAATGTTAACGTCTGAAGATGGTATCCATATTACCGGTGAAGATGTGCGCGTAGATGGTGGCACGCTGTCCTAATCGGCGCCAGCAGCATAGCCTGATACTTCAGCTAGGTTTTAGGTGCATTACTCGGATTCGATCAGCGTTACGGTGTAGCGCTGTTTTTCTTTATTCCTAAGCGTTTCTATGTCGATTCGATCACCCGGAGCGTGTTTTTCCAGCTCGCTAAAGTAGTCATCCTGATTGCGCACTGCCTTGCCCTCTATGTGCGTGATGATATCGCCAAGCACAATATCGCCATACTGATTTCGATAGGCGCCTGACATTCCCGCCTGCTCAGCCGGCAAACCCGGAAACGCCCTTACCACTGGCACACCTTTCACTCGGTTGCGTTTTATCCAACGGTCGCTCGCCAGTTCTACGCCGATGATCGGCCGTAAGATTCTGCCATAGCTGATGAGCTGGGGAATAACGTCTTTCACAGTGTTCACTGGAATGGCAAACCCTATGCCGGCGCTGGCACCGCTGGGGCTATAAATAGCGGTGTTTACGCCCACCAACTGCCCCAGAGAATTGAGCAGCGGCCCGCCTGAGTTACCGGGGTTGATGGCTGCATCTGTTTGTATGACACCGCGAATTTTTCGATTTCCTGAGGCCCTGATCTCGCGCCCCAGGGCGCTGACAATGCCCGTTGTGAGTGTGGTATCTAGGCCGAAGGGATTACCGATGGCGAGCACCTTGCGGCCAACGGTGAGTTCAGATGAGTCGCCCAGTGGCAGTGTGGCGAGTTCCTTTGGTGGCTCTGCAATGCGCAGAACCGCCAGATCTTTTTCGGGGGCAACGCCGATGACCTCGGCCGCATGCTCAGATCGATCTGGTAGCGTGACCGTGAGGCGGTGCGCGCCAGCGATGACGTGGAAGTTGGTGACGATCAAGCCGTTATTGTCCCAGACGAATCCCGTACCACTGCCCCGTGGAATTTCTTGAACGTTAAGGCTGAACAAGCTGCGCCGCAGCGCAGTATTCGTGACATAAACAACTGCGGGGCTGGCTTTTTCGAAGATCTCGGTAGTGTTGGCTTCGTCCTCTGTAGCAAAGCTGAGATAGTCTAGATCTCGTGCCTGGGCGTACCCCTGACTGAGTAACAACAGGCTCGTCAGAGCAAGGGTAACAATACGCTTAGCGAGGCGTGCGCATGCGCTAGAGCGGTCTTCGCGTGAAAAGAACCGTTTACCGTATTGATTCCCTGCCACCCTGAGTGCTCCTATTGTGAGAATGCGCTCTGAAACGCCTTAATTCTTTCGGCATTCGCCCCCAGATCACCTACGCCAACGCGTGACACTGAGCGCAGATCGAGCTGTGAACCCGTGGCACTGCTGCGAATGCGAATGACGATATCATCTTTAAACCCCATGATGCCGGTTGTATCTACCGCTTCGATAACACCGGTACTGCGGTTTTCGTGATACACGCGCCAGCCCAACTGAGAGGCTATTTCCAGCGCTCGCGTAAACGCCTCATCAGCAGAGAGAACGCTGCGTTGCGGCCCGAGATCGGCGTAAGCCGCTTTTTGTTGCTCGATAAAGTCGGGTTTGATGGCCAGCGAGTTGGCATCTGGCCCTCGCTCCTTCGCCGCCGCAACGAATTGTGGTGGGTTATCTGTGTCGGTCGAAATGTCGTGTATTGGGGGTAAGCTTCCTCGCGTGCCCAACGTAGAAAACAGCAGCACCGCTCCAGGCAGGGCGAACAACAGGTTTTTGCCGATCGCACCGCGCCAATTGCCGAGTTTCGGCAGTAGAAGCTGGATGACGCTGATTAACAGCACCAAAACGCTTCCCAGTGAGGCTAGCGCATAGAGGCCGAGCCCCGGTTGCCACTGCCCGGCGCGCACTATCAGCACTGCGAGCGGGAGTAAGATAAGACAGACGAGGGCTACATAGCCCGCCCAGGTTATGAGTCGAGGTCGCGCAGTGTTTACCGCAGTATTGTTATTCATTCGTTTCTCGGCTGTGATATTAGAAGTTCCAGTAGGTGAGCAAAGAATACTATCTGTGTGTTCTGCTGGCGAGACCACAGCCGTGTCCCTGGGTAACATTTTTTATGGCAGGGTGGCCGTGCATGGCATTTTCGGCGGATGCTGCCATTGGTGCATCCTCCGGTTCAAGTGAATAGCCCTGTGCTTGGTTTCACTGTCGTTGGTTTGAGCTGTCTTGGCGCATCTGCTTAACTTGCGCCTCTTTTAGTAAACATTGCCATCTTTTAGAGATTGTCATCACTGAGGTTGAATCGTTATGGGTAGAGTTGCAGGTAAGGTTGCTATCGTCACAGGTGGTGCATCGGGTATGGGGCGTGCAGATGCACGGCTATTGGCTGCCGAAGGTGCAAAGGTGGTGATTGCCGATTTGAACGAAGCCGATGGCGAGGCGCTGGCAACGGAGATTGGCGATTCTGCAGTGTTTATGACACTCAATGTGGCGGATGAAGACAACTGGAAGACAGTGGTAGCTGCAACGGTTGAGAAATTTGGCCGTCTGGATATTCTGGTAAACAACGCGGGCATTCTGGCTCTTGGCACAATTTTGGACACCGATCTGGAATCATGGCGCAAGATCAATGCGGTTAACAGCGATGGTGTATTTCTGGGCTGTAAGCATTCGATTCCAGCCATGGTGGAATCGGGCGGCGGCTCTATTATCAATATGTCTTCCGTCGCCGCGATTCATGGCCAGTCGTTTGTGGCGGCGTATACCGCCAGCAAAGGTGCGGTGCGCGCCCTTACGAAGAACGTAGCCCTCTTTTGCAAAGAGCAAAAAAACAATATCCGCTGTAACTCAGTACACCCCGACGGTGTAGCCACGCCAATGACAGTGAAGGTGGCTACCGGCAAAGAAAACGCGTCTGAAGAAGACTTAAAGAAGATGGGTGAGCTACCCAATATGGCCGCGCCAGAAGATATCGCCAATCTCGTATTGTTTCTGGCGTCTGAAGAATCACGATTCATCACGGGCGCTGAAATGTTGATCGACAATGCCGCCACTATTACGCCTCCCGTTGGGATATAGGCTTTTTGGAAGATTGGTTAAGAGGAGTTAACGCGGTATGGAAAAAGTCATTTACGCGCTTTGGAAAAAAGAAGGGCAGGCCCCTGATGCGTTCCGTGACGAGTTGCTGCAAACCATGGCGCCTGCGCTTGCACAGAGTAAGTCAGTGCATAGCCTGCGGCTCTGCGTGGCCGATAGTGCCGTGGAGGCCGCAGTGGGGAGGCGTATGGCGGCGCAGGATCCTTACCCTGATGCGGTGGCGTCGGTGTGGGTCGATTACGCTGGCGATGCTCAACAATGGGAGCCTATGATCGCACCGAACGTGGCACGTTACAGTGCCTATCTGGTGGCAGAGGCTGAGCCCTTGGTGAATCAAGAGGCGCACCCGACAGCGCCTGGCGAGCGGATGCACGGTATGTGCCATGTGGTCTTTATGGCGCCGCCGCAGGATATGGATTATCACGATTGGTTAGCGGTGTGGAAAGATAGCCACACTCAAATAGCGATCGATACGCAGTCGACCTTTGGCTACCGACAGAATCTGGTGTTAAGAGTGTTAACTGAGGGCGCTTACGCCTGCCACGCCATCGTAGAGGAAAACTTTCCACCCGAGGCGATGACAGACGATCATGCGTTTTATGCTACTGGCGGCGATGCCGCCGTTTTAAAAGCGAATATGACGGCCATGATGGAAAGCTGTTCGCGTTTTATCGATTTCACCAAGATCGACTGCATTCCAATGAGTGAGTATTTAGTTAAGCCCCTTGTTGCAAGGCCCTAATACGATCTTCAAGCGGAGGGTGTGAAGCAAACATTGCTTTGAACCCCTGCTTAGCCGTTTCGCTAATGCCGAACGCAGTAAGCTCGCCCGGCAATTCCTGATGCTGGCCAGATTCCATTTGTAGGCGCTGCAGAGCGGCAATCATGTGTTGGCGAGAGGCGAGTGTTGCGCCGGCATCGTCGGCGCGGTATTCACGCCAGCGTGAAAACCACATCACGATAGTGCTTGCGAGTATTCCCAGCACCATGTCGGCGAGAAAGCTGACGACGTAATAGCCGATACCGTGGCCACGCTCGGTTTTAAACACCACGCGGTCGACTGTGTGGCCGATGATGCGCGCCAAAAACATCACAAATGTGTTTACGACGCCCTGGATCAAAGTGAGCGTCACCATATCGCCATTGGCGACATGACCAATTTCGTGGGCGAGCACAGCGCGTGCTTCGTCTGGTGTGAACCGCTGCAGAAGGCCCGCGCTAACTGCCACCAGCGCGGCATTGCGATTCCACCCAGTGGCAAAAGCGTTGGACGCCTCTGAGGGGAAAATACCGACTTCGGGCATGCCGATGTCAGCCTCTTTAGCGAGTTCGGCAACGGTTTCAACCAGCCACTGTTCCTGCTGATTCTGTGGTTGCTCAATGATGTAAGTGCCCGTGCCCCGCTTGGCCATCCATTTCGATAAAAATAGCGAGATGAGTGAGCCGCCAAAGCCAAAAACCGCACACATCACCAGTAGCGAGCCCAGGTTCAGGTCTACGCCGTTTTGCGCGAGAATCCCTTCCAGCCCCAGTAGGTTAAACACGATGCTAACGAGCACTAATACGGCCATGTTGGTGGCCAAAAATAGCAAAATTCTCACTGACGTAACCTCATGTATAGTGTGGCTGGAAAGGTGTTAGGTATTTCGAGAAAGGTTGTGGCGGCCCTGGCTTTTTTCAAGTCGCGGCTGCTTTGTCTTCTTCGGACGCGTTTTCTTGCGCCGTGTCAGTAGCCTCTTCGACGATGGTTTCTGGGGCGCCTGTTTCTGATTCAGCGTGTTCCAGTTCGGTCGACTCGGGCTCTTCTTCAATAAGGTGCTCGCTAGCTTCAATCACCGGCTCGTTGCGGTCACTCAAGCCAACTGCAATCACCTCTCCACGCAGTTCAAAGTCTTTTGAGCCAAGCTCGAACAAGGTATTGATCGCTTCATCTTCATGCTTTGCACGTAGAACAGCTTTAGGGACTCGACCGTCTACCCATTTCTTGCTTTTGCCCCAGTAATGGCCAAGCTGATTACGTACAACAAAAACCTCTGACATGCTGAAAATTGCTCCTTGGACGTGGGTGACCAGTGTAAGCATTTGCCGCGTTTGATGGAAGGTTATCGCGCTAGCAGGAAGTCTTTCGCCTGATTTATTTTCGCCGCAAGATAGTCGCTGCCGCCGCGGTCTGGGTGCATTTTCTGCATGAGCTTACGATGGGCAGTCACGATATCGTCTTCGCTAGCATCCTCGCCGAGCCCCAGCACCGAGAGAGCTTCGGCGCGATTCATTTCTCCAGCAGCGGGAGAGGGCCTGTGCTGTTGTTCAAAAGCAGAATCACCGGGAAAGCGTTGCTCCAGATAGCTGTCTAGCAGTGCAACAGAATCAACATCCTGATCCTGACAATAGCGCTGTAGCTCGCGAAGTTGATCGTGGCTCAGATCCTCTAATCGCCAATCTTTAAACGCGCCTTGTAACACCACGCCCTCTAACTTCCCCGTCTCGTGATCTAGCTGCATGCGTAAAATAGCCGTCTCTACAGTAGATTTTTGGCCGCCACTGTTTCCTGCCTTACCAATCTGGCTGGCCAACAAGGGGAAAAACCGAATGAGCAGCGGCGCGAACTGGCGCAGCGCTACCAGTAGGCCGGTGAACGCTGCGCCTACCCAATGCATGCGGCCTGTGAGCGTTGCCAGCAAAACCACAACCACGGTGATACCCAACGCAAGCTTTATGTATTCGCCGCGGCGTTTGTGCGGAGGCATTGCCTGAGCGCGGCGCAATAAAATGTAGACGACGGCGGCAATGGCCAGCAATAAGATCAATCTTGGCATTGGTTTGCCCTAAGTATTCAGTGACTGCAAGCGCTGTGCGATTGCTAGTGGTAAGTAATGGCTAAAGGGTAGCGCTGCTACTTGTTTAGCTGTTGGAGCAGTAGTCTAGCATTGTCGCCGGCGTGCTTCTCTAGTGCGCCCTGGCCGCCAGCTGCAAAGGCCGCTACGGCGCCTAGCAACTCTGCCAAGGTTTGCGCGCTGCCGGCATTGAATCTGGCATAGGCGCCGCCGCTAAGCTTGGCCATGTTTCTGAACGTGCGCTCAACGCGGCCCTGGCGTCCTTCCTGAAAAATAAAAAGCGGAAGCTTGAGCATGCCGCACTGGCCGGCCAGGTCAGACAGAGTATCGGGCGATTCTTCCATAGCATCACCGATGAACACCACCGCTCGAACGGGCATCTTGCGATGTTCGCTGATTGCGTGGCGTAAAAGCCTTGCGATTTGTGTGTGTCCACCTTCGCACCGCACCCGCCCCATCAGTTTTGCCAGTGCCTGGCTATCAGTGAGCCAACGGCTGGCTTTGAAATCGTGAAATCCTCGGAAGTAACACAGCTGCACGGCGAGGGTGGTAATTTTTGCCGTGGCGAGAAACATGGCTTGCTGATGATGGCAGGCGCTGTCCCAGGTGGGTTGCCGACTGGCTGTGGCGTCAATCGCAAACAGTAAGCGCGGCTGTTTTTCTACAAACTGGGTTATCGATTTACTTTTTTGCAGAAAAGCGGCCACGTCTTTGGAAGAGGCGCGCTGCGCAGGTGTTTTGGTCATGTTTGAAAGTGCGTATCGCTGTGGGCGATTAGGAAGCGTTAGTTCTTAGTCTGCACCGGTTTAGGCACCAGGCGCGCAAGCTTGTCGCTCGACAGCAGTTTTTCCATGTATTGCCGACGGGTCGCAAGTTCTTCTACGGCTTCAGTCAGGGCGATACTTGTGTTTTCTTCGCTGGACGCTTCGGTGACAAATTGCCAGAGCTTGCGGCTGCTGAATTCGCTTGGATCAAATTTCTGTGTATTCATAGAGAGTTACCTTTTCTGTTTATCTCTTGGCCATTTTCAGCCTTATCTCAGCGGCCCCCCATGGGCTCGCTCATCTTTCTTAGATGCGGTTTGAGAGTAATAGTTCAATGTGACGGTGTTATTACATTAGTATGACAGTGTTATGACAGTGTTATGACAGGTTCAAGCCATGGTGCCAATACGGATACATTACACCTCCGGGGGCTCGAAAGGGAAGGGCGCGCCACCCTCAAATGTGGGGGGCGAAAGCTCAGGTTGAGCGCCCGGCAGCCACATTGGAAGCTGAAAATGTGCCCTGTGGGCAATGGCAGGTGCTGTTGTGAAGCTGGGCCTACAGTCATCCAGAGTCACTAGGCTGACGTTGACTTCCTTCTCGCTGAACCTTGCCAGACCGTAGCCGTTGGCCATGCTATCGACATACTGTAGCCCTGGGTTGGCTGCATTGGGCCCCAGCCAGTTTGCCAGTGTGCTGACACCGGTTTGGTAGTAGGTATATGAGGAGAGTACGCCTTGCAGTAGCGTCATGTTCCACAGCGGCTCGATACCTCCGTCGGAGCGGTTCAATACCAGCGGCTCAAATTCCGGGCTATCGTTTTTTGTAATTGCGACGAGTTCTTCAAACAGTGGTGCAGAGCTGATGCCGGCAACACTGAAGTCTGCGCCTACCGGCTTTGCTGACGCGTCAGTGGTTGAACGCACGATGGTGCCCGCCGCGTGCATATGGTGGTCGCCTGATAGTGATACCAGCCCGGTGATGTTTTCCTTCTCTATCTGCGAAAGAACGTAATCGACTTCATAGGGGAAGCCGGCCCAGCTGTCCAGGTTAAACACGCTGTCGAGGTAACCGGTGAACGGTAGCTCGGACATATCTAGCCGCAGCGGTAGCATCGGCAGGGCGTTCCCCCACACTTTCCAGGTGGCATCAGAGCCGCTGAGGCTGGAGAGAAACCAACTGCGTTGCTGCTTGCCCAGTATTGTGCCGGGTGGCCGGTCTTTTGCAGGATTGGCGGTAGTGCCTTCGCCAAAAGGCAGCAACGCGGGTGGCTTGCCATTATCGTAGGCGGCGCCGGCGTCGGCGATATCTACCAGTTCAACCGGTGTTAAGGGTTGCCCCAGTTGCGCGGCAAAGCCCGAGGGCAGGCAGTCAGGTGTTCGATAACTTCGGCTATCCGTTAGCAACAGATCCACATGCTTCCCCCAACGTAGTTGGCGGTAGATGCATAGGCTGTTCACAGCGGCTTGGTTTTTAGCGTCGTCGCTGCCCTTGAGTTCGGTGCTTTTGAAATTGTGCGCAGGCTGCTCTTCTAGCTCATCGAGGGTCGCTGGAATAAATTCAAACCACGCCTGATTGGCCCATACTTTTCGTTGCGCCTCTAGCACACGTTCCTCGCCATAGGTGTTGTAGCTCTGGTGGTTATCGTTAGCGAATTCATGATCATCCCAGGTACAGATGAAGGGCCAGCGCGCTCTAGCGGCCTGCAGGTGAGGGTCGGTAAGGTAAGTTTTGTATAGCATTCGATAATCGGCCAGAGAAACTGCATAGCGATTTTCTTCGGTTTCCACGCCGTCGGGAAAGGGCGGTACCTTGCGCACCGGGGCGCTCCCGTCCGAGCGAGTGTGCCAGCAACGTTCGTAAATGAAGTCTCCCAGATGCAATACAAAGTCGATTTGCTCGCTGCGCGCGGCCGCTACATCGTCTTCGAGCATGCGCGCCCAGCTGCCGTAGTGACCCTGTTCATAGTGCTGGCAGCTGGCAAAGGCCACGTTTACATCGCGCTTTATACCCGCTTCGGGTGCCGTGAGCGTTCGGCCAAGACGAGACTCGCTTTCGTTGCCGATAAACCGGTAGTAGTAATGGGTGTCGGGTTGAAGGCCGTCAATATAGGTGCGAACGGTGTAGTCGCTGGCGAGGTCGGTGGTGAGAGTGGCCTGAATGTCGAGTGTAGAAAAATCATCAACTCGGCTGACTTGTAACACCATTGAAACGGGGTGGTTTGGAGCCGCAGTTTCCTCTGGTATCGCTCTGGTCCACAGCATCACAGCGTTGGGCCTGGGGTCGCCCGACGCAACACCCTGTGGAAAGCTCAGCTTGCTCAGGCCGCTTGTCGGTCTCGCGGCGACAGCCCCTATGGCGCCAGCGTTGAGCAAAAAAGTGCTGCCTGAGAGCAAGCCAAGTACGGTGCGTCTTTTCAGTGGCATGGTAAAAAATCCTTCTCAGGGTTCGCGAAACAACGATTTAATGGACTAACGATAACTCTATACGATTGCGCAGTCTGGGGCAGCCGATACGCCTGCAAGTTTTAATGAGCAAGGTAGTGTGCGAGCGCTGCGCTTACCGCATTCTCAACCCGCAGGATTCTTGGCCCCAATGATACCTGCGTGCACCCAATCGATTCCAGACGTTCAACCTCGTAAGAAATGAATCCGCCTTCTGGGCCAATCACCAGCACCAATTCTTGTTCGCCTGCGGCATTGTTTATGTCAGTCGCTGCTTCACCGGGATGAAACACCAACGCCTTCTTACCCTCAGCGAGGTGGGGTAGTTCATCTTCAACAAAGGGTTTGAACAGTGTGTGGCATGAAACGCTGGGCATCACTGTGTCACGCGCTTGTTCCAGCCCCGCAAGCAGGTAGCGTTGTAGAGCGGCCTCTTTCAAAACCGGCGTTTGCCAATAACTTTTTTCTACTCGGTGGCTATTTATCAAGTGGAGGTGGGGTACGCCAAACTCAGCGACGCTGCGCAGAATACGCCGCAACATTTTTGGCCTCGGTAATGCCAGCACGAGGCGTACGGGGAGTTTAGGGGGAGGAGCGGTATCCAGGTTGTAGGTGATGCTTGCGCCAGACTGATCGATGCGAACGATCTCACCCGCGCCCATTAGCCCGTTGAGCTCGCCGACGCGGACTGAATCGCCCATCTTAGCGCGATGCACAGACAGTAGATGCGTTAAACGCTCATCCTTCACTTCGATGGTGTCTTCGTTTATTTGATCAGCGGCACTGAATAGCAGCACGTTCACCGCTGCATTACCCAGCCCACAGATCGTATTCGTCTGCGGCTGTTACTTGTGCTTCTACAAAATCTCCCGGTGATAAATCGGTGATGCCGTCAAGGTACACCTTGCCGTCAATCTCCGGCGCGTCGCCCTGACTACGGCCAATAGCACCCTGCTCATCAACGGAGTCGATGAGTATCTCAACTGTTTTACCGATCTTGGCTTGCAGTTTCTGGGTGCTAATAGCTTGCTGAAGTTGCATAAAGCGTTCCCAGCGTTCCTGCTTCACTTCTTCAGGAACGTGGTCTGGCAGGGTGTTTGCTCGGGCGCCCTTAACCGGCGAGTACTGAAAGCAGCCGACGCGATCCAGCTGCGCTTCGCTGATGAAATCGAGCAGAGTTTCAAACTCCTGCTCCGTCTCGCCGGGAAAACCCACAATAAACGTGCTGCGCAATGTGATTTCGGGGCAAACATCTCGCCACGCCTTGATTCGCTCAAGTGATTTCTCTGCCGCGGCAGGGCGGCGCATACGCTTGAGTACCTCGGGGCTGCCATGCTGCAGAGGAACATCCAGATACGGCAGTATCTTGCCATCGGCCATCAGCGGTATGACGTTATCAACGTGGGGGTAGGGGTAGACATAATGCAGGCGAACCCAAATACCAAACTCACCGAGCGCTTCGCACAATGCCTGCATGCGCGTTTTCAATGGGCGGCCCTGCCAAAAGCCAGTGCGGTACTTAATGTCGATACCGTAGGCGCTAGTGTCTTGAGAAATAACCAGCAGTTCGCGAACACCCGCCTTCACTAGGCGTTCGGCCTCATCCATTACATCACCAATAGGCCGGCTGACCAGGTCGCCACGCATGTCGGGGATAATGCAAAAGCTGCAGCGATGGTTGCAGCCCTCTGAAATTTTTAAGTACGCGTAATGGCGCGGCGTTAATTTGATACCTTGCGGGGGCACAAGGTCGCTATACGGGTCATGGATGCGTGTATGTGGCACGTATTCGTGGACAGCCTGAACCACTTCCTCGTAAGCAGCCGGGCCAGTAACGCTCAGTACCTTCGGGTGCAGGGTTTTTATCGATTGGGCGTCGTCGCCTTTACCCATGCATCCGGTGACGATGACTTTGCCGTTCTCGGCAACGGCCTCGCCAATCGCGTCCAGAGATTCCTGTTTGGCGCTGTCGATAAAACCACAGGTGTTAACCACTACCAGATCTGCATCGTCGTAAGTGGGCACAATGTCGTAGCCGTCGATTTTCAGTTGCGTGAGAATGCGTTCTGAATCGACCAGTGCCTTTGGGCAGCCTAAAGAAACAAAACCGACACGCTTGTTGTCGGTTTTGTTTACTGCTGCCACCTCTTCAGTAGGCTTAGCCAAACGGTTGAATCTCCTGTACTTCGTAAAACTTCACATCTAGCGATTTGGGTGGGTTGCCTCCCATCGCTTCCTGAAATGCCGCCATGTGGGGTACTTGCATATGGGCCATGAGTGAATCCAGTTTGTCCCATTTTTCAGTAATGCGCAGCACTGTTGGATCATTGAGTTCGACGCTGAATGTGTAGTCCAGGCAGCCGTCTTCTGCTCTGCTGGCTTGCTCCATCGTGGCGATGGCAGATTTAAGCGCTGCGATATCTTCTTCCGCAGATTGAACAATGGCGTTTACAACGATCATGGTGATGGTCTCCTTGAGTGCGTCTTTGAATGGCTGTCTTGTGCAGTGGCAGTGTAGCAGCTGCCTGCAAGGGTTTATCGGTTTTGTCGCTGATTCCGGCGCCAATCCCAGGGTGGGGTTGGGTCAGGGTCTGCCCAAAGCCCCAGTGATTGTTCGCGCGCTGTCTTCTCTGCGTTAGAAAGCAGCCTGCTGTGCGGCGCATAGTGGCGATACCACCACGCATAGCCGGTTCTCACCATGTGAGCATTTATGTGATTGCCGTTATGGTAAAGCGTGCCTACGCTGCGGCCGTAGCTGTCAGTTTCAACGATCACTACACCGACATCTTCACCTGCCACGATATTGGAAAGCGCTTTACGCGCTTTATTGCCATAGGCTTGGTCACGTTCTGGCGTATCGATGCCATACAGCCTGATTTTGTGCTGCTTTTTGTTGGCATCCAGTATCGAGACGGTGTCGCCGTCGGCGACGCGCACGACACGGCCGGTGATGTCAAAGGCCGGAACAGGCTTTCCTTCCTTAGCTTCGCCCATTTTTTCAACGGCTTGGGTGGCGTCGCGCCAGCTGGCGTCTTCTCCGCCCAGCTGCGCTCCGACCTTTTCTAACAGTTGCTTGGGCCAGCTAACCGACCCAGAGTTTACAAAATCGACGATGCTGAACACGATGACTAAAAGCAGTATTCCGCGTAATCGGCCAAAGAGTTTGCTCTTGCGAAGGGTGTCGATGGCGCTGCTGCTGGAATCGTTGCGTTGTTCATCTTGCGGACGATTTTTAGAGCGTGATTTGTTGCGTTTGAAGGGGGGGCGGTTTGTGGTCATGGGTGGCTGCGGGTCTGCGCTGTCGAGGATTGGCGATGATAGGGGGTGTCTGCCAAGCCGTCCAGTGGGTGTAGACTGAGCAACAAACCGATATTGGAGCAGTTATGTCAAAGGTGAGTGTTGAGAAGCGCGATAGGATTACCATTGTCTCTATCGATCGAGAGGTGGTGCGCAATGCGGTCGACGGTGAGACTGCTGCTGCGTTAGCCGCCGCGTTTCTAGCGTTTGATGCGGATGCAGAATCAGATGTGGCGATATTGCAGGGTAAATACGGAACGTTCTGCGCCGGCGCCGATCTGAAAGCCGTCGCCTCGGAGGCGGGAAGCAACCGGCTGCAAGCGCAGGGCGATGGGCCAATGGGGCCTTCGCGCATGCTGCTTTCAAAACCGGTTATCGCGGCCATCAGTGGGCATGCCGTGGCCGGGGGGCTGGAACTGGCGCTTTGGTGTGATATGCGGGTGGTGGAAGAAAGCGCTGTATTAGGCGTTTTTTGTCGGCGCTGGGGAGTACCGCTGATAGATGGCGGCACCATTCGATTACCGCGCCTGATCGGACACAGCCGGGCAATGGATCTAATTCTCACCGGCCGCCCAGTAGAAGCCAGTGAAGCGCTGTCCATTGGATTGGCAAATCGCGTCGTGGCAGAAGGCGAAGCGCTCAACGCAGCGCTAGCGCTGGCGGAGCAGCTGAGTCGATTTCCTCAGCGCTGCCTCCGTTCTGATCGCCTTAGTGCGTACGAACAGTGGGCGATGCCCCTTGATGAAGCGCTGCTCAATGAATTTAACCGCGGGTTCACCGTGATCGAATCTAAGGAGACCGTAGAGGGCGCTAAGAATTTTGCATCAGGCAAAGGGCGCCACGGGACGTTTGAAGACCTTTAGTTTGGTCTGACACTCAGACTGGCAAAAGGGTATAGCCGTTTCGGCGCAGCTAAAACTGTTTGTCGATACTCGCGCTATCGCTGCGCACGCGCAGTTCTTGCCTTAACAGGGCGAGAAGTTTGAGGCTGTCTTCTCTATTGAGAAACTCTCCCAGCACGACCCGTTCATGATCATCGTGCACTGCCAGTGCCGGGCCATCCCAGGGGTGGCTTTTGGGAATGACGGTAATGCCGGCCCGTGCCCGTGCAAGATGCCATGTTTTTTCCGCGCTGCGAAAACCCTTTTGCACATCCAGATTATCCACACCCACGGTAATAACGTGGCGGTATTGCAGCTTCCGCTGCACGACATAAAAAGCCAGCGCTAACGCGCCAAGTTCGAGCCCAACAAACGGAAGGATGGGCCAGGCACCAAAAAATGCAAAGCCAATGGCCGCGCCCAAAGAAGGAATTGCAATGGCGAAAATGGCGTAGACATTTGCGTCCCAGGTGGCAGACAAATTGGGGCGCGCAATGATGGTTAACTGTGATGCTGTTCGTGCGCTGCTGACCATGGGTTACATCTTTATACCGACTCTCTGAGTTAGTCTAGTGAAAATACACGCTTTCGCCTACTCTTGGCGTGAGATTTATGGTGTTGCGTAAGGGAGGTGGCACGGTGGCATTGGAGGATTATCTGATGGAACCTGACGCGCTTGGTGGCGAGCGTGATTTGGTGATGTTTGATTGCAGGTTTGCCCTTGCCGACCCTGATCAGGGACGAGCACTGTACGCCGAGGGGCACATTCCCGGTGCATTCTATCTGGATTTAAACCGAGATCTTTCTGGGCCGGTTGCACAGCACGGCGGCCGCCACCCGTTACCGCAGGCGTCGCTATTTGTGGAGCTTCTGGCAAGTTATGGCGTTGGCCCACTAACCTCTGTTATAGCTTATGATGATTCCCGTTTCGGGTTTGCAGCCCGACTCTGGTGGATGTTGCGTGCTCTGGGTTATCGCTCGCCCAGGCTATTGAATGGAGGATACGCTGGGTATCTGGCATCGGGTGGCGAGCCGAGCAAGGCAAAAGAGCCGGTGGGGCCTGTTAGTTCAGTGATGTCGTTCGCCGGCAGCTCGACTTTCTCTGGACAATGTAATCGTCGGGAGCTGGCCGATCTGTTAGGTGCAGGCGCTGTGCTGATCGATTCTCGCGAGCCTGATCGTTATGCCGGTTTGGCGGAGCCTATTGATCCGGTGGCCGGGCATATACCGGGCGCGGTGAATTTTCCCTGGCAGGCGGTCACCGATGAGCAGGGTCGCATGCGTGATGAGCAGACGCTACGGGCAATGTTTGGCAGCGCCCTCGATGCGCCAGAACTGCTGGTGTACTGCGGATCCGGTGTTACGGCTTGCGTGAATCTGTTTTGTCTGGCGTTATTGGGCCGTCGCGATGCGAGGCTGTATGCTGGTAGCTGGAGCGATTGGTGTAGTTTTCTCTAGTGGCCTGCGAATCGACAAGGCGTTGTTCCACTGACGGTGAACCGTCAATGAATAGTGATTTTCCGGGAGAGGTATGTCCAAGCTAAAGAATGAGCACGAATTGGTTTCTCATGCCCTGAAGGTAGGTGCGGTTTATGCGCGGAAACGGGGCGTAGGGAAATTTGATGAAACTGATTCAGCGAAAGATAAGGTGACGTATCTCTATCGCCTGCTGGTCCATGACAAGTTGGTACAGCCGTTGGCCAAGGGTCAGGAGAGTGAACCCAATATGAAGCACAAGCTGGCGCTGTGGATATCCCGTCAGCTGCCGGAGGATCACCCGCTGCTTAAATAGTGGCTGATGTCGCTAGAAGTCGGGCAGGCATGTCCCCGCTAACGTTTCGCCAGTTGTAGGGTGTTCGAAGGCAAGTGTTGTCGCGTGCAGCATCATACGCGGTGCCATGGCGAGTGCTGTGGGGTGGGCGTACATATCGCAACCCAATATGGGATGGCCCAGTTCGCGTAAATGAATGCGCAGCTGATGTGAGCGGCCTGTAACAGGCTTTAAGAGCAGGCGAGTGCGATCAGGCATACGCGCCAAAACTTCAAAGTGAGTGAGTGCCGCTTTACCGCGTTCATGGCAAATCATTTGCCGCGGCCTGTTCTCCCAATCAGCGGCGATCGGCAAGTCAATGGAGCCGGTATCGTTTGCAACGCATCCGTAGACAATTGCCTGATAACTTTTATCGACTTTGCGTTCTTGAAACTGGCGGCTGATATGGGCATGCGTAGGCTTGTTCAGCGGTACCACCATGATGCCCGAGGTGTCCAGATCGAGCCGGTGAACAATACTCGCTGTTGGATAGGTTTGTTGAAGCCGGGTGATCATGCAGTCTTTGTTTAATGGGTGCCTGCCGGGGACGCTGAGTAGCAGATCAGGTTTTCTCACCAGCAATAGGTCGTCGTCCTCGTAGAGGATTCTAATTTCTTCCTGACTGTGGGGCACCAGATAGGGCGGTGCTTCGCTCATGGGCTCGAATCCAATGGTAAAGTGCAGAATTATGGTAGGGAACTTCCCGAGCGTGACAGTATAACGTGTCAAGATTATTAACACTGCAGAAGGCGCTTGCGGCGATTATTCCCGCTGCGAAACTGGTGGAGACTAATTTGCCATTACGTCTATCGGGGCCAATTCATGCATCCGGCCCGGCGCAGTCATTAAGGCCAGCTCAGTCCTCAGAGTTAGCGCATCCATCAAAGTCAGCGTTGCCGCCGCTAAAATTGTATCTGCTGGACGGTGATTACCCACAGGGCGAGCTTGCCCCGGAAGAAGTGCAGCGTGTGATGAACAATCCGCTGTATTGGGTGTTCTGTTGGGCATCTGGCCAAGTGGTAGCGCAGCAGATACTCGCAAACCCACAGTGGGTGCGCGGAAAACGCATTTTGGATTTCGGTAGTGGTTGCGGGGTGGTGGGTATCGCCGCTGCTCTGGCTGGCGCCCATGAAGTAATAGCCTGTGATATCGATCCGTTGGCGCTTCAGGCCACGGCGCTCAATGCCCGGTTGAATGGTGCGCCAATCACCTTGACCGCTGATTATTACAGTATCGAGGGGGATGTTGATTTGATCGTGGTTGCCGATGTGCTGTACGACAGTAGTAACTTTCCGTGGCTAGAGCGGTTTGCAGAGCGGGCCGAGCGTGTATTGATTGCAGATTCTCGCGTAAAAAATTTTGATCTCCCGCCCTATCAGCAAATCGGCCGCGAATACAGTTGTACGCTGCCAGACTTGGATGAGTCTGAGCAATTTCGAGATGTTCGCCTCTATGAGGCTGTGCGCGCACTGCGGTGATCGGCTTGCGAAGCATCTCCTGCCCGGGTGATTTGTCCGCCGCTCAATGTTAGCGCTGCTAACCCAAAAAGTCGGTCTGGTAGGGCTTCATTGCACGATGTCACTGGGAGCAGGGCATTGAATGTTGGTATACTGGCGTTCTATTTAGAGTGAGCAATTCACGGGACGCGACTGCTATGAACCCCAATTACCTCGATTTCGAACAGCCGATTGCAGAGCTAGAAGTTAAGATTGAAGAGCTGCAACTCGTCGGGTCCGACAACGAGATTAATATCAGCTCGGAAATCGAAAATCTCCGCGATAAGAGTACGAAGCTCACTGAAAAGATTTATTCCAACCTCAGCGCCTGGGACATTGTAAAAGTTGCTCGCCATCCCCAGCGGCCTTACTCGTTAGATTACATTCCTAGAATTTTTACTGATTTTGACGAGCTACATGGCGACCGCCATTTCGGTGACGATAATGCCATTGTTGGCGGCATTGCGCGGTTGGAGGGACAGCCGGTTATGGTGATAGGCCAGGAAAAAGGCCGTGCCGTCAAAGATAAGGTTATGCGTAACTTTGGCATGCCTAAGCCAGAGGGATATCGCAAAGCGTTGCGGCTCATGGAAATGGCAGAGCGGTATAAAATGCCGGTTATTACGCTCATTGATACTCCCGGGGCCTATCCCGGCATTGATTCAGAAGAGCGTGGTATCAGTGAATCTATCGCACAAAACTTGGCGGCCATGTCTCATTTGGCTACGCCCATCGTCTGTGTGGTGATTGGTGAAGGCAGTTCGGGGGGCGCGTTGGGTATTGGCGTGGGTGATCATCTTGCGATGTTGCAGTATTCAACCTATTTTGTTATTTCGCCCGAAGGCTGTGCCAATATCATCTGGAAAAGCAGTGAAAAGGCGCCCGATGCTGCGGAAGCCATGGGTGTGACGTCTGCCATTCTCGAAGACTTGGGTATCGTTGATGCCACCATTCCCGAACCGTTGGGCGGAGCTCATCGCGACATAGACTTGATGGCTGATCGAATTAAACAGCATCTATTGGCTCAGCTTGAGTCTCTGCAGCAGCTGCCCCTGGAAGATCTGCTTTCCAAACGGTATCAGCGGCTAATGTCATACGGTAACTAGCCTTTCGCGAGAACGTCTCGCGTGGCGGGAGTTGCGGCTCTGTGAATACCAACAGTATTGCTGCCGTGCTTGATACGGTTCTAGATGAAGTACTCGAACCACTGCTTTCGGCTCCAGCCTGGGTGGTTGGTTTCAGCGGCGGGCGTGATAGCACCGTACTGCTGCATCTCTTGGCGCGCTGGTGTGACGCCCGTGACGCCCATTGCAATGCGCCGCGGCTATCAGCGTTGCACGTAAATCATTCCCTGCAGGACGCAGCTGCGAGTTGGGAGGCACACTGTTCCTCATTGTGCGAGAGCTGGGGCGTTGGCTTTAAATGTCTTCGTGTTACGGTGCCCGATCAGGCCAGTCCTGAGGCCGCCGCCAGAGAGGCACGCTATGCCGCCTTTCAAGACGAACTCGATACACAGGGTAATGGCGCAGTTTTGTTTCTGGCGCATCATCTCGATGATCAGATTGAGACTTTTTTTCTTCGCCTGATGCGCGGTGCCGGCGTTGAGGGTTTGTCGGCAATGCCAGCCAATCGCCCGCTGGGTTCAGGGACAATTTCCCGTCCTCTTTTGGGCGTACCGGCGCATGACATCGCGGCTTACGCGAGCGAACTTTCCCTAGCGTTTGTAGAAGACCCTTCTAACGTCGATACCCATATAGATCGCAATTTCTTGCGCAATGATGTGCTGCCGCTGCTTGAATCTCGATGGCCAGCTTATCGCCACACGGTAGAGCGTGCTGTTGCTCATGTTGCTCGTGCACGCGATGAGTTGGAGGGGTCGCTGGCGACGATCAACGCGCAGGCTAGTGTGATGGGCGATCAGGGAATTGCCGTAGCTCACCTACAAGAGGCAGCGGGTGCGCAGTTGTTAAGACGGTGGCTGCGCGAACGCGATCTGCCGGCGCCCGATCAGTCCGCCATCAATGAATTCTTGCGCCAATTACGTGAAGGCGATCCCAATAGTCGGGCGTTGTTGGTCTGTGCGTCTTACGTTTTACAGCGCTATCGGGACGCTGTTTTTCTCCTGCCGCCACCCGCTACCTCGCTGGAGACGGCAAACTTGCTACCGGGGCAGACGCTGGCACTTCATGGTGGGGATAGCGTCAGCCTGATACCTGCTCCAACGAAAGGTTTCTGGTTGAAGGACGATGAGAGTGTGCAGATTCATTGGCGTGCGCCCAAACAGCGTTTTGCCCTTGTCGGCCGGCAGGGAAGCAGAACGCTCAAGTCTCTTTATCAGGATCTCGGGGTTCCGCCCTGGTGGCGGGGTCGAATACCGCTGGTCTCATACGGCGAAGAACTGCTGCAGATTGGTGAGCTGGCCACCTGTGATTCTTCGCGCTGGCGGGAGCAGCCGTTGCAGGAAGAGCCGCAAGAGCGACTGTGGCAACTCCGGTGGCATCGCGCCTGAAAACGGGTAGCTTTGGTTGCACAAATTGCGTCAACTGACCTTGGTTTCCGGCCACGCTCTTACCGGCCTTTTACACAGTGAAAGTTTGAGCCGCACCGGCCTTTCTGTTAATCTGGCTCCCCATCTTTTTGCAGGATTGGCCAGCGCCCGACCGGTTCCCGGCGTGCGAGCGGCACAAGTCTTGTGAGCCCTGAAAACAGCTTGGTAATAGGCTCTTCATGACGCGTTATGTGTTCGTCACCGGTGGTGTTGTTTCCTCTTTAGGCAAGGGGATCGCCGCCGCCTCCCTTGCAGCAATACTCGAAGCGCGGGGGCTCAAAGTCACCCTGCTAAAACTCGACCCCTACATTAACGTTGATCCGGGCACTATGAGCCCGTTTCAGCATGGTGAGGTGTTTGTGACCGATGATGGCGCCGAGACAGATCTTGATCTTGGCCATTACGAACGTTTCACCAACACCACCATGAAACGCAGTAATAATTTCACCACCGGTCGCGTGTATAACGCCGTGCTGCGAAAAGAGCGGCGTGGCGATTATTTGGGTGGAACTGTGCAGGTGATTCCCCATGTCACTGACGAAATTAAGCGTCGCGTGGTGTTAGGCGCCGGTGATGCCGATGTGGCTGTTGTCGAAATTGGCGGTACAGTTGGCGACATCGAGGGTTTGCCATTTCTGGAGGCTGCCCGGCAACTTAAAGTCGAGTTGGGGTCAAGCCGCGCATTGCTGATGCACCTGACGTTGGTGCCCTATATCGCAACGGCCGGCGAGATCAAAACGAAGCCTACGCAGCACTCGGTGAAAGAACTGCGTTCCATTGGATTGCAGCCCGATATTCTTTTGTGTCGTTGTACGGTGGATATCGAGGAGAGCGCCCGTAAGAAGATCTCTTTGTTTACTAATGTAGAAGAACGGGCCGTTATCCCGCTACTGGATGCTGATTCCATTTACAAAATACCCGGCATGTTGCGCGGTCATGGCCTGGACGATTTTGTCGTTGAGCGTTTTGGTTTTGACTGCCCCCCAGCCGACCTCTCCGAGTGGGATGACGTTGTACGCCGAGAGTTCAGTGCTACCAGCGGTAGCGTGCGCATTGCGATGGTGGGTAAGTATGTCGAGCTTCAGGACGCCTACAAGTCGCTGAATGAGGCGCTGGGCCACGCCGGCCTGAGAACCTTAACCGATGTCGAAATAGTGCATATTGACGCCGAAGAAATCGAGCGTAATGGTGTTGACGCGCTCGCCGGTATGAATGCGATTCTGGTGCCAGGCGGTTTTGGTGATCGCGGCGTTGAGGGCAAGATTAGCGCGGTGCGCTATGCCCGCGAGCATGATATTCCGTTTTTGGGGATTTGTCTGGGCATGCATTTGGCGCTGGTTGAGTATGCGCGCAATGTTTGCGGCCTTGAAGGCGCCCACTCCACCGAAATGAATGCAGCCACCCCACACCCTATTGTGGCACTGATTACCGAGTGGCAGAACGCGGATGGCTCGTTCCAACAGCGCGATGAAAATTCGGATTTGGGTGGCACGATGCGTCTGGGTGCTCAAGCGTGCCACTTGGAAGAGGGCAGCGAGGCGCGTGCGGCTTATGGTGAAGAGTTGATCAGAGAACGGCATCGCCACCGCTGGGAGGTTAACAATCAGTATCTGCCTCAGCTTCAAGATGCGGGTATGCGTATTGCGGGATGGTCGGAAGATCGCTCATTGGTAGAGATGATTGAGTTGCCGGCACACCCTTGGTTTGTCGCTTGCCAATTCCATCCCGAGTTCACCTCAGATCCTCGTGCTGGGCATCCGCTGTTCACGCGTTACATCGAAGCGGCGGTTGCGCACTCGCAATCTTGAGTGACCATGCAGCCACGCGCACCTTATCAAACAGGAATAGGAATTGGCCATGAGTGATTCTCAGGTATTGGTTGGCGGAATTCCCGTGGCGAATACGCAGCCCTTTGTGCTGTTGGGCGGCGTGAATGTCTTAGAGAGTCGAGACTTTGCCCTGAGTGTGGCGGAGCACTACGTAGATGTGTGTACACGTCTGAACATTCCTTACGTGTTTAAGGCTTCGTTCGATAAAGCCAACCGTTCATCCATACATTCTTTTCGCGGTCCTGGCCTCGAAGAAGGTCTCAAAATACTGGCGGAAGTGAAGGCTCAGTTTGGTGTGCCAGTGATTACCGATGTGCACACTCCTGAACAGGCGGCACCCACCGCGGAAGTCTGCGACATCATCCAGCTACCTGCTTTTCTTGCTCGCCAGACAGATTTGGTGGCAGCGATGGCTGCTACCGGTGCCGTCATCAATATCAAGAAGCCTCAGTTTCTCAGTCCCTCTCAAATGTCCAATATTGTGGAAAAATTTGCTGAGTGCGGAAACGATACGGTGATGTTATGTGAGCGTGGCAGTAATTTTGGTTATGACAATCTGGTCGTCGACATGTTGGGCTTTGGCGTCATGAAGCAGACGTGTGGTAATGCCCCTATTATTTTTGACGTTACACACGCGCTGCAGTGCCGTGAATCAGGTGGAGCCGCCTCGGGTGGCCGGCGCGGTCAGGTTGTGGATTTGGCTCGATCTGGCATGGCGCTGGGTTTGGCCGGCTTGTTTTTGGAATCGCATCCTGAACCCGATAAGGCGCTATGCGATGGCCCCAGCGCGCTGCCACTTGCGCAGCTAGAACCCTTTCTTGCGCAGGTTAAGGCAGTTGACGACCTGGTGAAGTCTCTGCCCACACTGCAAATCGATTAGCGACAACGGAGTTAGCTTTAATGACAACGATAAAAAATATAGAGGCCTTTGAGGTCATGGATTCACGCGGTAACCCCACGGTGATGTCTGAGGTGACACTTGAAGGTGGCCATGTGGGTAGCGCCTGCGCTCCCTCTGGTGCGTCAACAGGTTCGCGCGAAGCACTTGAGTTACGCGACGGTGATTTGTCCCGGTACCTTGGTAAAGGCGTTTTGGATGCTGTGGGCAACGTTAATGGCCCAATAAAGAGTTTGTTGATGGGGTGCGACGCCGCCGACCAGCGTGCGCTGGACGCAGCGATGATTGATGCCGATGGCACAGAAAACAAAGCCAAATTTGGTGCCAATGCGATTTTGGCAGTGTCGTTGGCAGCCGCTAAAGCGGCAGCCTCCGCGCGCAACATACCGCTGTATGAGCATATCGCCAATATCAATGGAACCACCGGCTTCAGCATGCCTGTGCCCATGATGAACATTCTCAATGGTGGTGAGCATGCGGATAACAATGTCGATATTCAGGAGTTCATGGTGCAGCCGGTGTCTGCGCCAAGCTTTGCAGAAGGCCTGCGGGCGGGAGCAGAGATTTTTCATCAGCTGAAAAAAGTGCTGGCATCGAATGGGCTCAACACAGCCGTGGGTGATGAGGGTGGATTTGCGCCCAACCTGCCTTCTAACGAAGCCGCGTTAGAGGCGATTGCCGACGCAGTGGGCAAAGCAGGATACACGTTGGGTAAGGACATTACCCTGGCACTGGATTGCGCCGCATCAGAGTTTTATAAAGAAGGCGTTTACGATTTAGCGGGCGAAGGTAAGCAGTTCGACAGTGCACAGTTTTGTGATTACCTGGGCGACCTTGCTGCTGCGCATCCGATTATATCGATTGAAGATGGTTTGGATGAATCAGACTGGGATGGCTGGAAGCTGCTGACTGAGAAGATCGGCGACAAAGTCCAGTTGGTAGGTGACGATCTATTTGTTACCAACACCAAGATTTTGAAAGAGGGTATAGACAAAGGCGTGGCCAATTCTATTTTGATTAAATTCAATCAAATCGGCAGCCTGTCAGAAACACTCGAAGCCATCTCGATGGCCAAGGCAGCTGGATACACCGCCGTGATCTCTCATCGTAGCGGCGAAACTGAAGATACCACCATTGCAGATTTAGCAGTTGCTACTGCCGCCGGGCAGATTAAAACGGGCTCTTTGTGCCGTTCTGACCGCGTTGCGAAGTACAACCGGCTCCTGCGCATTGAAGCAGAACTGGGTGGGAAGGCGCCTTATCGCGGCCTCGCCGAATTCGCTGCTAGCTAGAGCGTACGATGCGCTGGTTATTTGCCATACTGCTAGCGCTAACGTGTGTGATGGCTTACAGGCTGTTGTTTGCGCCCGGTAGTATCGCAGAGCAGCGTCGGCTTGAAGCGCAGGTGGTAGAGCAGGAATCCATTAATGCCCAGTTGAAGACGCGCAATGCCTCTTTAGAGCGTGAGGTGCTGGAACTAAAATCGGGTAAGAAGGGCGTAGAGCAACGCGCGAGGCAGGAGTTGGGTTTAGTGCGTGAAGGCGAAACGTTTTACCAGGTTGTTGATGAGTCCCCAGCCACTGCACTGGATCAAGACCAGAGCGACAGTTCAATGGGCGCTGCGCAGTGACACCTCCAGCCACAAAATGTTGGGCGGTCTTGCCTGCCGCAGGTGTGGGTAGTCGAATGCAGCAGGCTACGCCGAAACAGTACTTAGACATAAACGGAGTCACTCTCTTCGAGCATAGCCTGGCTGTGCTACTGGGCTGTCCGGCCGTTGTGCAAGTTGCCGTCGCTTTGCACCCGCAGGACGATTTCGCACATTCGCTTGCGATCATCGCAGACACACGCGTTATTACCGTTACCGGTGCTGAGCAAAGAAGTGGCTCGGTTCTGGCGGGTTTGCGGGCGTTGCAGGCTGTAGCCGCGCCAGACGACTGGGTGCTGGTGCACGATGCCGCGCGCCCCTGTTTGGAAACTCAGAGCCTTGAAACGCTGATTCACGCTGTGCTGGAACTCGGTGTTGGGGGGATTCTTGCTGAGAGGTTGGTGGATACTGTAAAGCAGGCTGATGCTGACACTGCAGGGCAGACAATGGTTAAGCAAACCCTAGATCGCACGCATCTGTGGCGAGCGCAGACGCCACAGATGTTTCGGTTAGGTGAGTTAGTCGACGCGCTGGAATCAGCGGCGCGCACCGGGGTTCAAATCACCGACGAGGCATCCGCGATGGAGCTGGCAGGGCACCCTGTGCAATTGGTGCCAGGCAGGCCGAGTAACCTCAAGGTAACAGTGCCCGAAGATTTGGCATTGGCCGCGTGGTATTTGGAACAGCGCGCGTAATCGGGGGCAATAATGCGAATTGGTCATGGTTATGATGTACACCGGTTTGGTCCTGGCAATGCGATTGTGTTGGGCGGTGTCAAAATCTCACACACGCACTCACTTGAGGCGCACTCAGATGGCGACGTTGTCATTCACGCGCTGTGCGATGCTTTGCTGGGCGCTATAGCCGCCGGTGATATTGGGCAGCACTTCCCCGACACCGACGCGAAAAATGCCAATATTGATAGCCGCTTACTGCTACGGCGGGTGTTTGAAATGGTGCAGGCCAGCGGATGGATGCTGGGCAATGCTGATATCACCGTGATCGCGCAGGCACCGCGCATGGCGCCGCATATCAGCGCGATGCGCGACAACCTGGCTGCAGATTTGTGTGCTCAACCCCAGTGTGTGAACGTTAAAGCAACGACCACAGAACACCTTGGTTTTACCGGGCGATCAGAAGGCATTGCAGTACATGCCGTTGTTCTCCTTCAGCCTGCCTAGTAGCCCGGATAAATGCGATGACACCCGTGTGGCCAAGAGTGGCCGAGTCGCTTGTTTCCACAGCGGTCATTCGCTCGCAGCCTGAAGATTTTCAGGTGCGTGAAGAACTAGGTTTTGAACCGTCTGGCGCTGGTGAGCACGCATTCCTGTACCTTGAAAAACGCGGCCTCAACACCAGTGATCTTATTCGGCGCGTGTCGCAGTTAAGCGGCATAGCACCTCAGCACATTGGTTACAGTGGCCTTAAAGATCGCAATGCACTGACCAGTCAGTGGGTTAGCGTCGGTTTGGCAGGAGCGTCAGAGCCAGCCTGGAAGGTACTGGAAGAGCCGGGCGATGTCCGAGTGCTGCGCGTTGAGCGCCACGCGAAAAAGCTGAAGCGCGGTGTGCATCGCCTGAATCATTTTCAGCTAACGCTCAGGGGCTTGAGTGGAAGTCGGCCTGCCTTCGAAACAGCGCTGCAATCCATTGGTCAAAATGGGGTGCCAAATTATTTTGGTGAGCAGCGTTTCGGCCGCAGCGGAGCAACGTTGCGCCAGGCGCGGCTTGCAATCAATACGCGGCGCAAGTTGTCGCGTAAGCAGCGTAGCCTTTACTATTCGGCATTGCGCGCCCACCTCTTCAATACGCTGCTTGCTGCCCGCGTAGAAAACGGAACCTGGGATCAGGTGCAGGCGGGGGATGCTTGTAGTCTTGCGGGCACGCGCAGCCTCTTCACCTGTGAAAACGCGGACGACACTATGCGCCAGCGAGTGGCAAGTGGAGATGTGCACCCCGCGCTGCCGCTGTGGGGTAAAGGGGACGTTATCGCGCAGGAACCGGTCTGGCAGCAGCAGCGCAGTTTGATTGCGCATGAACTCGATGTTTGCGACTACCTGGAACGGGCCGGATTGAGTCTCAGCTGGCGTGCTACACGGCTTCTGCCGAGTGACTTTTGCTGGCAGTTTTGTGATGATGGTAGCTTGCAGATGAAATTTGCACTCGGGGCAGGTGGTTATGCTACCGCGCTGCTATCGGAGCTTGTTGACTGGGAAGACGCCCGGTTGCCGGCGGCTCAGGTGGCCGTAACAAGACATGCAAATATTGATCAGGGGGGTGCGCTAAGCTTCGAGGCGCACGATCAAAAGGATAAAATAAAAAGTGACACCGGCAGTGAATAAGATAGACGTCGATGGAATTGGCATGACGTCGCGGCGAACCAGAGAGCGCCTGATAGCGCGTTTGATGGAGCAGGGCATTGCCGACCATGCGGTATTGGATGTAATACGCGATACCCCCCGACACCTTTTCTTAGATGAAGCGATGGCGCATCGAGCCTATGAAGATGTGGCTTTACCTATCGGCTACCAGCAGACCCTGTCGCAGCCGTACATTGTTGCGCGGATGACGGAGCTGTTGTTAGCTGATGGCCCCAAGGCGCGCGTCCTGGAGATTGGTACCGGCTCTGGATACCAGACGGCGGTGCTGGCGCAATTAGTAGATGAAGTATACAGCGTAGAGCGTATAAAACCGTTGCAGCAAAAAGCGCGACAAAGAATGCGTAAACTGAAACTGCGCAACGTCCATATGAACCATGCAGACGGTGGAATGGGCTGGCCAGATCGCGGGCCCTTTGATGGCATCCTCGCTGCGGCAGCGCCGGAATCTATTCCCGGTGATTTGCTTGCGCAGCTGGCACCCGGTGGGCGGTTGGTGATGCCCGTGGGTGGTGATACTCAACATCTGCACGTCGTCACTTATCTAGATGGGAATTTCATCGAGGACATTGTTGAAGCGGTGTATTTTGTGCCGCTGCTTTCCGGGACTCAGAGGTAGTCAGTATGTCGTCTTTTGGCATTTTTCTACGCGGCTTGCTCATGGGGGCCGCCGATATCGTTCCTGGGGTCTCTGGCGGAACAGTCGCGTTTATCACCGGAATTTATGATCGACTGTTGGGCAGCATTAAGGCCGTTGATCTTGCTTTTGTTCGCCGCGTTTTGCAGGGCGATATTGCCGGCGCCTGGCGGCATATAGACGGTGGTTTTTTGTTGGCGTTGGTGGCCGGCATTGCCACCAGCGTTGTCTCTCTTGCCAGGGTTATCTCCTGGCTGCTCGAACAGTACCCAGTGCCATTGTGGGCGGCTTTTTTTGGTCTGATTCTGGCGTCGGCATTTGTGTTGATGCGTGAGATAGAGGGCTGGAATGCCAAGCGCGTGCTGAGCTTTTCTATAGGCGTTGTGGTTGCGGTATATATCGCATTGTCTCCCGTCATGAATCTTGACGTGGGTTTGGTCGGCATTTTTGTTGCCGGCTTTTTCGCGATTTGCGCGATGATATTGCCTGGTATTTCTGGGAGTTTCATCCTCGTGTTACTGGGAATGTATAGCTCGGTTTTGGCGGCGCTCAAAGGGTTTGATGTGTTGTTTATTGTGGTATTTGCAGCCGGTGCTGGCTCAGGTCTGTTGTGTTTTTCCCGATTGTTACACTGGCTTTTGCATCAGTATCACCAGGCAACGATGGCATTGCTCACTGGTTTTTTGTTCGGTTCATTGATGGTTGTTTGGCCCTGGAAGCGGGTTCTGTCATGGGTTGAGGGGCGTCACGGTGACTTGAAGCCGGTGCAACAACTCCCTGTCTCGCCAACACAGTTTGAGGTTTACACAGGGCAGGATCCGCAGGTGCTGGTTTGCGGTTTACTCGCCTTTTCAGGGTTCGCGTTAGTGTGGTTGGTTGATCGCCGGTGGGGCAGTCGAGCGGCCTAGTGCCAGTGCCGGCATGGGACAATGCAATCGCCATATCGAATTTAAAATATGTGTTCGTTCTGCTACTGGCCGCCTGTGGTAGCAATGCACCTGCGCCGGTTGAAGATCGGCAGGGGCGGTCAGTGGCAAAATCCCCCGTTGTCGCTTCTCAGTCAGTTTCACGAGCCTACAGAGTGGCGCGCGGCGATACTCTGTATTCGATCGCCTTTCGCTACGGGTTAGATTTTCGCCGTCTGGCGGCGACAAATCGTATCCCTGCGCCTTACACCATTTATCCAGGGCAAACGTTGGTCTTGAAGGAGTCGGCCTTGTCGTCGGCCCGTTCAAGCACCAGCCGTCCAGTGGTTAAGCCTGCGCAACGCTCACGGCCGGCGCAGCCCACGCGGTCGGATTCGAAGGTGGTATCGAATAGGCCGGCCAATCCAGTGTCTCGGCCACAGCCGGCAACCCCTGTTCCGGCCACTCCTGCAGCGCCCTCTGCAGCACCAGCATCGGAAAAACCCGCCGCTGGCAATGCCGGTTTTGTCGGTGCAGTGGTAAAGCGGTGGCGCTGGCCCTCAACGGGCAAGGTTGTTCGAGGTTTTTCTTCGACACGCCATAAAGGTATAGACCTAGCGGGGCAGCGCGGTGACCCGGTGCATGCGGTTGCGGCGGGCAAAGTGGTGTATGCGGGCACGGGCATTCTTGGATTAGGTGAGCTGTTAATCGTTAAGCACAATGACATTTACCTGAGCGCCTATGGCCATAACGATACGCTTCTAGTGTCTGAGGGTCAGCTGGTAGAGACAGGCCAGCGTATAGCGCGCAAGGGAAGCACTGGCACAGATAACGTCAAACTCCACTTCGAGATCCGCAAGGCAGGAAAGCCGATTGACCCGCAAAGGGTACTGCCTAAGCGGTAGTCTGATTAAAAAACAGGCATTATTGTCATCCGGGAACGGGGCAATAAATAGTAATAACTAGTATAAATTCACGATTCCACAGTGCTTCCTAGCGAGCTCTCGATGCGTTTGCTTTTCGGAATCTAGTTGAGTTAATCTGGACGGCCCGGCGAAAAATACTCTGAGTATTTGAATTATAAAGAAAGAGTGGGATATGGCCATGGACGTGGACACTAATACCGCTGGCTCGAAACGTAACTCGAAGTCAACGACGGCTAGAACAGCCGGCAAACAGGTTACAACAGCAGCTAGTAAAAAGGCGGGCGCTAAGAAGGGCGCTAGTGCAGCTGCACGTAAAACAGTAGGCGGTACCGCTTCTAAATCCAGCGCTAAATCTGTCGCCGAACACATGTCACCCGACGCAATGTTGGCGCAATCTGCGTCCTCTACAACACCCATAATAGACGATCCCATCGAAAATTCAGTTGAACTGGAAGCGGAAGCGGCCGAAGAGAAGTTTCAGCGTGCGAAGGCTAATACCTCACGCAAACCAGAGAGATCCCTCGACGTCACGCAGCTTTACCTTAATGAAATCGGTTACTCCCCACTACTTACTGCCGACGAAGAAAAGCACTACTCGCGTTTGGCATTGAGTGGCGATGAAGCTGGACGTAAGCGAATGATCGAGAGCAATCTTCGTCTGGTCGTCAAAATTTCAAGGCGTTACATCAATCGCGGGCTGACGCTTCTGGATCTGATTGAAGAGGGTAATCTCGGGCTGATTCGCGCTGTAGAAAAATTTGACCCTGAGCGCGGTTTCCGTTTTTCCACCTATGCAACCTGGTGGATTCGTCAAACGATTGAGCGCGCGATTATGAATCAGACGCGTACTATCCGTTTGCCCATACATGTCGTGAAAGAGCTGAATGTGTATTTGCGCGCAGCGCGCGAGCTGACCCAAAAGCTAGATCACGAGCCTACCGCTGAAGAAATAGCGCAAATGCTCGACAAACCCGCTGCCGACGTAAAACGCATGCTGAAATTAAATGAGCGAGTGACGTCCATGGACACGCCGGTGGGCCCTGATTCCGATCGCTGCGTTGTAGACACCGTTGCCGATACTCGAGAGAGCGACCCATCGCAGCTGTTGCAGGATACCGATATTAAAGACCACATTGGCGGCTGGTTGGAAGAGTTGTCCGACAAGCAGCGCGAGGTTGTATCGCGGCGCTTTGGCTTACGCGGTTACGAAAGCAGCACGCTTGAAGAAGTTGGTCGTGAAATCGGTCTAACGCGCGAGCGGGTTCGACAGATTCAGGTCGAGGCGTTAAAGCGATTGCGTTTAATCATGGAGAACCAGGGCCTCTCTGGTGAGTCTCTGTTCAGCTAGAAACATAGTTCCATCAGTAGGCGTCCCAGCCGGGGTGCTTGCTTCCTGGATAATCACCTTACAGTACGTCACGTACGTCTACTTCACTTAGCTAAACCAACGCTCACTAAACCTGTTTCTCTTTTCGTTACTTCGCGTTATCGGTGGAGGCATGTTGCACTCTACCGTATCCTCTTGCGCTGACGTGTCACATAGAGGCAATGGTATGAGTAGTGATCTGCAAGCAGTGTTGGGCTTGGCGGCCATGGATCAAGTTGGTTTTGTCGTGCGAGATATGGAGGCGTCGCTAGCGCTGTATGAGCCGATGTTTGGGCCATTTTCGACGATGGATCCAGGCCCAATGGAGTACGACTACCGCGGCAAGAAAGAGACCTGCGATATGGGGTTGGCATTTGGTCGCAGTGGCTCGGTAGAAATTGAATTGATTGAATGGCGCTCAGGGGGCTGTCCGCATAAAGAGTTTCTCGATGCCGGGCGAGAGGGTATGCATCACCTGCGTTTTATAGTGGATCAGTTAGAAGATGCCGTTGTGAAAGCGCTCACCATTGGCTACAAAGCGATTTGGACGAAGCGATATGGTGAGGGTTTGGCGGTGGCTTATCTGGAGCGAGAAGGCGACCCGCTGGTCATCGAGCTTTTCGAAAACCATAAACTACAGGCAGAGAGTTAGAACAGTGAGTTACCAACGAATACTACTAAAGGCCAACGGCGGCCCTGAGCAGCTGCAATTAGACACTGTCGATAAGCTCCCCGAGCCTGCAGCGCATGAAGTTCGCGTGAAGGTGCTGAGTGCCGGTACGGGGTTTACCGACACGATAATACGTGAGGGCCAGTACCCGGGGGTAAAAGACAAGCCGCCCTTCGTGCCGGGCTACGACTGGTTTGGCGTAGTAGACGCCATAGGGTCGGATGTCACCAACCTGAAGGTAGGCCAGGCGGTCGCGGATATGCCAGTGATTGGCGGGTATACCCAATATCTGTGTGTTGATGCCCAGCGCGTGGTGCCGGCGCCGGAAGGGATAGATCCTGCAGCTGCTGTGGCGATGATTTTGTCTTACACCACTGCCTACCAAATGTTGACGCGGTTAACGCCTCTGCAGCCAGGGATGACGGCGCTGGTGCATGCTGCGGGCGGGGCGGTAGGTACCGCTTTGCTTGAACTGGGGCGGCACATGGGGCTGACTGTTTATGGTACGGCGTCGGCTGCCAAGCACGACGTTGTCAGGCGTTTTGGTGCCACGCCCATTGACTATCGTGTGGAAGATGTCGAGGCGCGAGTGTTGCAGGAAACAGGTGGCGAGGGTGTCGATATTGTTTTCGACACATTGGGCGGTGCAAGCTGGGGCCGTTCTTATCGTTGTTTAAAGCGCGGTGGCATGCTGGTGGGCTTTGGCGCTTTGCAAATCACCACAGGCGAAGAAAAGTTGCCCTCGCTGCTTTGGGGTTTTGCAAAGCTGCTGGGTTTGTGGAAATTACTCCCCGATGGCCGCAAAAGTACTTTCTACAATATCCAGACGCGCCGCGAGCAACATCCGCAGGAGTTTAAGGACGATGTGCAGGCGCTGTTTGCGTTGCTGGCCGAGGGTAAATTACAGCCCGCTATTGAGGCCACAGTGACGCTGGATCAGGTGCCTGATGTACATCGTCGAATCGACAATGCTGAAATTGCGGGTAAGGTTGTTGTGCTCTGCCAGCCTTAACTGCCAGCTTGAAGTGCTAGCTCTGGTTGCTAGCTCTGGTTGCTAGCTTTAGGCGCGAGCTTTAGGTCTTCGGCGTTAGTGAGGCAGCAGCGCTAATAGCGAAGGGAGGCCTCGATGCGCCGGTAATTGGGTCTACCTCATTCTCACCTTTTGCGTGCAGGATAATGCGGTAGAGCAGTCCCGAGGCCGAGCCTGCATAGAGCGCGTCTACTAACATCTCATCAGTATCGACGGCTTCTGCAGCGTTGAGTAGTTTTTTAAATGTGCGCGCGAAATTTTCCGAGTGGCGCGTCCTAATCTCCGTGCTAAAAAAGACCTCGTGTAACCACTCCGGGTTGTCAACATCACGTACCGCAAGCGAAATCATTTTGCGAATAAACCAGGCGCTGTCGCCCGAGCCTGATATTGCCCTTTGTTCCGTAAATTCTTCGCCAGTGATCTCTTCCGTACCTGTTGGGCCGCATACTGAAAGATAATGAAAGCCGGCGATGCCACCCAGCTGTTCTTGCACAAGGTTTAACAGTTTGAAGTAGCTATCTTGCCGTGAGTGTTTTTCCAGGCGGCGAGCACTTTGTTCCTGAATGTTGATTGCTTTGGTGTTAGCGGTGATTTCTTTTTGCTGCATGAAGTGCCCGATAACTAACCAGAGGAAAGCCAGTGGTGCAAATGCACCTTCTAAAAAGCTGCCGATATCGGCGGTGGGTAAATGGACAAACTCGTTGAGTCCAACGACGCCTATCAAGTAAATACAGCCGGTGGTTATCCACACTACGGTCAGACTGAAGCCGAAGGCTACTCGCCAGTCCATGCCGAGAAATTTTTTACTTTCTGTCATGGGCATAGTTTATCAGAGTTTGTTGGGATTGATTGCCCCAGTGATACCCAGACAGCAATTTCGGCTCTGTCCGCTTCGGCACTAGCGTAGTCTTCTGATTAGGTAGATGGTTCAAGCGGTAGAGACATCAAATTGTTCAGGTATAAAGTAGTAGGCAAAAAAAAGCCCCGGAATAAATCCGGGGCTCTTATCGATCAGAAGCGAGCAGTATTAGCGCTCCAATAGCTCCAGCTTGTTTGGTTTGCCCGCCCAGTCTTCAGCATCTGCTGGCGCTGGTTTCATCTCCGTGATGTTAGGCCAAACCTCGGCTAGCTCTGCATTTAGCTCTAAAAAGACAGTCTGGTCTTCTGGCAGTTCGTCTTCAGAAAAGATTGCGTCTACCGGACACTCGGGCTCGCACAGCGCGCAGTCGATACATTCGTCTGGGTGGATAACCAGAAAATTAGGGCCTTCGTAGAAACAATCTACGGGACATACCTCGACGCAATCAGTGTGCTTACACTTGATGCAATCTTCGCCAACAATAAATGTCATGCCGAAACCGCCTTTTAAACTTTAGATATTGGGTGGATGAACTGTCAGTTCAACTAAGGGGCGTTAGTTTACCTGCGCATTTCCAATAATTGAAGGGTTATCAAAGACATATTGCTGGGGTCTGTGAGAGCGGTCACACCGGCCTCACGTGTCTAATCGACCAGTTTTGCTTTTAACGCGTAGAGCGCTTCAAGCGCTTTACGGGGCGTCATATCATCCAGCTCCAGCGCTTCGAGTGCCGCCACCACGGCTGAATTGTCGGGGGCCATAAACAGTTCGGTTTGAGCCGGAGCGGCGCTTGTTGGAAGCGGTACCGCCTGCTGCTCGCCACGCTCGAGCTGGGCGAGTTTATCCGCAGCGGCGCTCAGCATCGGCTGAGGTATTCCCGCCAGCTTTGCTACTTGTAGGCCAAAGCTGCGATTGGCCGGCCCTTCCTGAATATTATGCAGGAACACCACATGATCCTGGTGTTCGGTGGCGTCCAGATGCACATTGGCCAGCGTAGGGCACAGCTCTGGCAGGGTGGTGAGCTCAAAATAGTGTGTCGCAAACAACGTGAAGGCCCGCACTTCCTGCGCGAGCTGCACTGCTGCCGCCCAGGCCAGGCTGAGGCCATCAAACGTGCTGGTGCCTCGGCCGACTTCATCCATGAGAACCAAACTGCGCGGGGTGGCGTTGTGGAGGATGTTGGCAGTCTCGGTCATTTCGACCATGAATGTGGAGCGCCCGCTGGCCAGATCATCAGATGAGCCTATGCGCGTGAAGATGCGATCGATAGGTGCCATTCTCACCTGGTTGGCAGGTACGTAACTACCGATATGCGCGAGTAGCGCGATCACGGCGTTCTGGCGCATGTAGGTCGATTTACCACCCATGTTGGGGCCGGTGATCAGCAGCATGCGTCGTTGCTTGCTCAGTAGTGTGTCATTGGCGATGAAAGGATCGTCCAGCACCTGCTCTACAACCAGATGGCGGCCAGCCACAACTTCGAAGACTTCTTCTTCACAAAATTCTGGTGCATGCAGGTTTAAGCTTTGCGCGCGTTCGGCCAGATTAGCAAGCACGTCGATCTCGCTCACGGCAGCAGCTGTATCTTGTAGCGCAGCCAGGTCTTGATTCAGTCGCTCTATCAACGCTTCATACAGCCCTTTTTCACGGGCAAGTGCACGGCTCTTGCTCGATAGAGCTTTATCTTCAAACTCTTTGAGTTCCGGCGTGATAAACCGTTCGGCGTTCTTGAGCGTTTGCCTGCGAACATAGGCATCAGGTGCTTTGTCAGACTGTGCTCGGCTAATCTCGATGAAGTAGCCGTGCACGCGGTTGTAGCCCACTTTGAGCGTGCTAATGCCCGTTGCTTGCCGTTCGCGTGCCTCAATCTCTAGTAGGAACTCGCCTGCATTGGTGCTGATTTGGCGCAGTTCATCGAGTTCGCTGTCATAGCCCGGTGCAATCACACCGCCGTCCCGAATCACTACGGGCGGGTTTTCGATAATGGCTTTTCCCAGTAGATCACACAGAGCAGCGTACTCGCTGGCTTGCTCAACCAATGCCGTGAGTCTGGTGCTAGCACAGCCTTTTAACTCACTTCGTAATGCGGGGAGTGCTGCCAGCGAGCTGTGTAAACGCGTTAGATCGCGCGGCCTGGCCGAACGCAGAGCAACTCGGGTAAGAATGCGTTCCATATCGCCCACCGCTTTTAAGACAGCGCGGACGGGTTCATAGGTGTAGTTGTTCGCAAGTGCTGCAATAGCACCTTGTCTTTCGCGCAGTGCGTTGATATCGGTTAAAGGGCGATGCAGCCACCGGCGCATTAGCCGGCTTCCCATTGCTGTGACCGCGCGATCAAGCACAGAGGCCAGCGTGTTGTCTTCGCCGCCAGCGAGGTTGGTATCGATTTCCAGATTGCGCCGCGTTGCCGCATCAAGAATGACACTTTCATTGCGGTTTTCAGACGCAATGCTGCGTATATGCGGTAGGTTTCCGCGCTGGGTATCTTTGACATATTGCAGCAGGCAGCCGGCTGCGCCTAGCGCTAGTGCCAGTGCATCACATCCAAAGCCCTGTAAGTCGTGTGTTTGAAATTGCGTGTTTAGCGCGCGCCTGGCACTCACGGTGTCAAACTCCCAGGCGGGTTGGCTGCGCGCGCCGGGCCGGCCCGTGACAGCGGCGTGCAGAATGCTTTCGTGGAATAGCGTCTCTGCCGGGTCAAGCCTTTGCAGCTCACCTTCTAAGGCCTCCTCGCCCTCGACCTCGAGTACGCGAAAGCGGCCTGCGCTGAGATCAAGGTAGGCGATGCCAAAACGGTCGTTATCCTGACACACCGCGGCCAGTAAATTGTCACTGCGCTCATCCAACAACGCTTCGTCTGATAGCGTGCCTGGCGTAACAACGCGAACCACCTTGCGGTCAACGGGCCCTTTGCTGGTCGCCGGATCACCGATCTGTTCGGCTATGGCCACCGATACCCCGGCTTTTACCAGGCGAGCCAAATATCCTTCAGCGGCGTGATAGGGTACGCCACACATTGGAATGGGCTCTCCGCCAGACTTGCCGCGTGCGGTGAGCGTAATATCCAGAAGCTGTGCGGCGCGCTTGGCATCATCAAAAAAGAGCTCATAAAAATCGCCCATTCTGTAGAACACCAGCTCCTGAGGGTGATCTGCTTTGATGCCCAGAAACTGCTGCATCATTGGCGTGTGGTTAGCGGGCTGATTCACTGTCGTTAGGCTGCCGTTTTTAATAACTGTTTGCGTGGGTTGTCGCCGGTATGGCGTTCAATGATAGTGGATTGCGGCACGCCTTTCATGCGCAATACGCAGTGACTTTGGTCTAATTCTGGCGACCATCGTGCACTGTCGGTTCGTATATACTGATGAAAAATATAAGAGGTAGTTACGCATGGCGTTAAAAGTAGTGGTTTGGGGAACGGGTAATGTGGGCAGGCCTGCTATTCGGGCAGTGCTGTCGCATTCGCAGTTGGAGCTGGTTGGCGTCATTGTCGCCAGTGCGGAAAAAGTAGGCCGAGATGCGGGCGAAATTGCGGGTGTTAGCCCCTGTGGAGTCACAGCTACCGATGACTGGCAGTCGGTGTTGGCGCAGCGTCCGGATGCCGTGGTTTACACCGCGACTGCTGATATTCGGCCCGAGGAGGCTGCCGCCGACCTTATGGCCTGCCTCGAGGCGGGCATCAATGTTGTTTCTAGCGCGTTTTATGCCTTCCTACATCCCGGGTCTGCACCGGCAGAGGTGCTGGGCCCCGTTAATGCGGCCTGTGAGAAAAGCGGCGCATCCTTACTCGTCTCTGGCATTGATCCAGGCTGGGTGATGGATATGCTGCCTGTGCTGCTGTCTGGCACAACCTCGGGAATTGAACAGATACGGGCACGCGAAATATTTAATTACGCTCTCTACGATCAACCCCATGTTGTTAGAGAGGTTATCGGCTTCGGTGGGTCGATGGATGAGACGCCCATGATGCTGCATGATTTTGCCATTGAAATGGTGTGGGGGCCGATGGTTCGTTTGGTGGGCGAAGCGCTGGGCACCCCGGTTGAAGCGTTGAACATCGAGGTGGAGCGCCTGCCACTGGAGCGCACCGTGGAAGTGAACGGCATGGGCACATTCGAACAGGGCACTCAGGGCGCCTTCCGGTTTGAGGTGCAGGGGCTTGTGGGTGGCAAGCCTCGCTATGTGCTGGAGCACGTTACGCGCATCGATGATGCCTGTGCGCCTGATTGGCCACGGCCGCCTGAAGGCAGCGGCTGCCATCAGGTCGTTATCAAGGGTAATCCTGATTTACATGTTACGGTACACGGTGAAGATCATTATGATCCGGGCGCAGGCGCTGGCGGTAACGCAAGTGCGGCGGCTTGGATAGTTAATGCGCTTCCTGCAGTATGTGATGCAAGTGCTGGAGTTGTAACAGTTTTTGATTTGCCCCCTATAACGGGTGCTGCCCAGATCAACTAGTTATAGTTGTGGACCAGGTGAGTGAGCTATGAGCGAAGAAGATACTACTGCCCCTGTTGAAGAAGCCGGGTCCGACGTTGTTGGTCTTGGTGCTGAAGACGCTGCGGCCACCGCGGGTGATTCTGTCGGAGGTGAAAAGGAAGATCCTAAGTGGAAAATGCGTTTGGCCCGCATTGCCAGTGTTCAAGGGCTGGTGCTTTTGGTAAGCCTATGCCTGTTTGCTGCTGCAGACAGTTGGACGGCTGTGACTGGTCTGGCTTTTGCCAGCGTGCTGGGCGTCATTACAGGCTTGATCGCCGGCGTTGTCATGACCAGTGTTATCCATGAGGTCTTTCATTTGCTAGGGGCACAGGTTTCTGGCGGCGCTTATCGAATTCCACCGAAAGTGGGCATCTTTTTGTACGACTGGCAGTTTGAGCGCAATTCGGTGGATCAGTTTTTTGTGATGAGCATAGCCGGCAGTGTCGGCGGCGCTATTTCTGTCATCCTCCTATGGAACGCTGTGCCCGCCGACACCATTGGTCGAGCGACACTGCGCGGCGCTGCCGTAGCGGCCTTCGTCTATGCAGCTATTATTGAGTGGCCGGTATTACAGCGAACGCGAAGAACCCGTGAGCCCCTGGCAGAACTATCGAAGATTGATGAAAAAGTGCTAATGCGTTCGTTGTATGGCGGTTTGATAGCCGGTGTTATTACTATCTATTGGGTGTTCGAGTAAATTTGGATAATTCGACGTAAAAAGCTGTCCTACAACCAGCGCTGCTCTTTTACCTTGAAACCTCAGGAGGTCATTTATGTCCGTTGGCTCTCGTTTTCGCTCTAGTATCAGCCCTTTAACGAACGTACGCGCTGCGCTCATCTGTGTGCCGCTGTTATTCGGATTCGTTACCCCGGCAATGGCGCACGAAAACGTAGAGCCGCGAATTAGTGTTTCCGGTCAGGGCACCGACGCCATAGCGCCAGATATGGCCGTGATAAACCTCACGGTGACTCGCCAGGCCAAAACGGCAAAGGCCGCCTTGGATGCTAATTCAGACGCTATGTCTAAAGTGATGGCAGCCATGCAGGAGCTGGGCGTGGGCAAGCGCGATTTACAGACGGCTAATTTTTCAATTCAACCCAATTACACGAGGCCTGCGCGCAATAGCACGGGAGCCGATAAAGCTCCGCGCATTGTCGGCTATACCGTTCGCAACGGGTTAACAGTGCGTGTTCGGAACATGGCCAACGTGGGAGTAGTGCTAGATAGGGCCGTAACCTTGGGCGTCAACGAAGGTGGCAATATTCAATTCACGAATGCCGACGCAAGTGATGCGATCAATCGAGCGCGCGTTCGCGCGGTAGAAAATGCACTGAGCAAAGCGCAGACCCTGGCCAAGGCCGCGGGCGTGAAGCTTGGCGATGTGCAGGAAATTAGCGAACATTCTTATGAGCCAGCACCCATGCGCATGGGCCGCTTGGAAATGGCGATGGATTCTTCTAGTGCTGTGCCCGTGATGGTTGGCGAAAACAGCTATCGCGTTAACGTGAATATAGCGTATCAGATAGACCAGTAGCGCTGCGGGTAACAGTGCCCAAGATGCCCCGGTGCCTGCTGGTTCGTGGTTCCCTCTGACCTGTAAACAAATCAGGCAGGTTATTTCTGACTTCGGCCAATGGCCAAATTTAATCGCTTTTTGGGGTTGCAATCCCTTTTTGAACCACTGATTATATATACAGTACTTCACTGGATAGCAATTCAGCCACGGCTGAAACAGCCACGGCCAAAACAGCCACGGCCAAAACAGTCATGACAAAAACAGAAGCGAGGGTATAACGATGGACGCCAACAAAGAAAAAGCACTCGATGTCGCACTTAGCCAAATCGAACGTCAGTTCGGCAAAGGCACAGTAATGCGCATGGGCGATCAGGAGCGAGTAGCCATTCCGGCAATCTCTACTGGCTCGCTCGGTCTGGATATAGCGCTTGGCATAGGCGGCTTACCCCGCGGCAGAATCTGCGAAATCTATGGCCCTGAATCCTCAGGTAAAACGACCATGACACTGCAGGTGATTGCTGAATCGCAGAAAATAGGTGGCACTGCAGCCTTTATTGATGCCGAGCATGCGTTGGATCCAATCTATGCCGAGAAGCTCGGTGTAAAAGTAGACGATCTTATTGTTTCTCAGCCCGACACAGGCGAGCAGGCGCTTGAAGTCGCAGAGATGCTGGTGCGTTCCGGTGCCGTAGATGTACTGGTTGTCGATTCCGTAGCAGCGCTAACGCCAAAAGCTGAAATTGAAGGTGAAATGGGTGATTCACACATGGGCCTGCAAGCACGTTTGCTTAGCCAGGCTATGCGCAAACTCACCGCCGCTATCAAGCAGACCAATTGTCTGGTGATCTTCATCAACCAGATTCGCATGAAGATAGGCGTAATGTTTGGCAGCCCTGAAACGACCACTGGCGGTAACGCGTTGAAGTTCTACTCGTCTGTGCGTATGGATATCCGTCGTATTGGTGCAGTGAAAGATGGCGACGAGGTAGTCGGTAATGAAACCCGCGTTAAAGTGGTAAAGAACAAGGTTTCGCCGCCATTTAAGCAGGCTGAATTTCAGATTATGTACGGTCAGGGCATCTACCACATGGGCGAGGTGATCGATTGGGGTGTGAAATTGAACCTCGTCGATAAAGCCGGTGCCTGGTATTCCTACAAGGGCGACAAGATAGGGCAGGGTAAAGCAAATGCCGCCAAGTTCCTTGAAGCTAACCCTGCACTCGCGAATGAGATTGAGCAGCTAATCCGAGATCAAACAATGGGCTCTCCCACTGCTGAGGATGATGTTGCTGACGAAGATGCCGCGGAGAAAGGCGCGGAGCAGGAAGCACAGAGCTAATTCCCCCATGTCCACCCTTAGGCGCCGGGCACCACTTAACCCACACTTGCACCCGGCGCCTCTTTTCTTCCTCTAGTTTTCTTATGTCTTTTTCTGAATCACCTAAAAAGCGGAATAAAAAAACCTACAATAGTGCGCGCAAAAAATCGCGCAAACACAATGGTAAGCAATCTTCGTCGGTGAGCTATTCTCCCTCGCTAGAATCGTTAGCCATAAATGATGATGAGCTCGACAAGATTGGCGCGCTAAACCCAGTGGATGTCAGATTTGCGGCAATGAATTTACTTGCGCGGCGAGAGCATTCACAGCGAGAGTTGCGACAGAAGTTGCTGCGTCGATTCGATAATGTGGTGGTTATTGATGAGCAGATCGCTCTCTTGAGTGATGAGAATTTGCAAAGTGATGAGCGTTTTGCCTGCAGCTATGCCCGGATGCGCTCTGGCCGAGGGTTTGGGCCGCTGAAAGTGCGGCAAGAGATGCGGGAGCGCGGCCTGTCTGACCAGCAAATACAAGATGCGTTTAATGCCTTGGAAACCAGTTGGTTCGATCTGGCCGAGCAGGCCTACAAAAAGAAGTTTGGTGAAGACCGGCCCGCTGATCTCAAAGAGCGGTCAAAGCGGGCGCGATTCATGCAACACCGCGGTTTTGTCAGCGAGCACTACGCCCACTTTGAGGAGTGAAGTGTGGGGTGTGAGGTGTGAGATTACTGTAATTTTTCTTCGATAAAGTCCAGCCGGTCTTGGCCAAAGTACATTTCATCTTCCATGAAAAAAGTGGGTGCACCGAACACGCCTCGCTCTACCGCTGCTTCTGTGTTGGATATCAGCTGTGCTTTTACCTCCGAGTCTTGGGATAGCGATATGATCGCGTCTGCATCGAATCTCGCGCCGCGCAAATGCTCGATAACGACTTCAGGGTCACCCATGTTTTTTCCCTCTATCCAAACAGCGTCATAAACGCTATTGGTAAACTCAGACACGCAGTTCAGTCGTTCTGCCGCGATAGCGCCGCGCATTAAGTTCAGCGTGTTGATGGGAAAAAACGGATTCATGTTGAGGGTTGTGTTGTAGCGCTTAGCAAAACGCGGCAAATCGTGAGCAAGCATGTATTGCCCTTTGGCAGGGATTGTTACTGGAGATACGTTTCCTGTGGCTTTGAACACGCCGCCCAGCAGCATAGGTTTGTACTGCACATTGAGCCCATATTGCACCTCTAGCTGGCCAAGTTTTTTGTGTGCCAAGTAAGCTGTTGGGCTACCGAAATCGAAATAAAATTCTAGTGTTTTACTCATGCTGTACCTCTATCGTTTTCCTGGCCTACTGGTTTTGTTGCTGGGACATCTGCACCAGCGGCTTGAGCACTTTTTCGCTATAAAGCTTCAGGCAGTCCCAGCCCTGCTCTATTGGCATTCCGCCAATCAGCGGGTGGATCGCGGCAAAAAAATCATCGCGCCCGGTGTGCCTGGCGATGCATTCCTCGGGGGTAATAATCTCGTAGCGCTTCTCTTCGCGCAATGCAGCCACGCTGTCACTGACAAACTCTAATGGCCTGTTAACACCTTCTGTTTTCCAGCTGCTGTATTCAACCGCTTCGTTGAGGAAGTGATCGCCAAACTTGTCCCAAGCCTCGTCGGGGTTCTCGTGAATAAACAGCACTGAAAAGTCGGCCGGTGGCGAGTGTACAAAGCCCTGATGGCCATGTTCGGAGCATTGTTCGTGGTAGTAGGCTTCAAGCTTCGCATCGGCCACTGGCGGAGCAAAGGGCAGCCCCAGCCTGGCAGCCCTGCGAACGGCAGGCCTGCTCATGCCGCCTACCAAAAAAAACGGGTGTGGTTTGGTCAGAGGCTTGGGTGTGACATTCACCAGCCTGCCGTTGTATTCGAAGGGTTCATCGCCCCAGGCCTTTAGCAACGTTTCCAGTACATGGTCCATCCACTTGCCGCGTTCTGCGAAAGGCTTGTTGGCAATATGAAATTCAATCTCGCGATAGCCCATACCGGCAACGAAGTTGAGTCGCCCATTACTGAGTAGGTCGATCACCGCAATGTCTTCGGCAAGGCGAATGGGGTCGTACAGCGTTACTAGCAGCGCCATCACGCCAATGCTGCAGCGCTCTGTGCGCGCTGCTATCGCAGCGGCCATGGTGAGTGGAGAGGGCAGCCAGCCATTGTCGGCAACATGATGTTCTTCAACGTTTACGCTGGAGAAGCCGTTAGCATCGGCAAATGCGGCCATGTCGATGGCGCATTGGTAGCGTTTTGCCCGTGCTGCAGGGTCTGACTCTGCGCCTGTGAGGTTCAGGCGCAGATTGGCGCTGATGGGTTTCAAGCGCGGTGCTCAGTTTGGCGTGTAGTCTTTGAGAGACTTACGCGGCTTGAGGGGCCGCTCGTGTCCCGCGGATTAGCTCACCAGGAACAGCGCCGGTAGCAACACCGTTTTCCATGATCACTTCGCCACTCACAATAGTTGCTAAGTAACCTCTGGCGCCCTGAAACATGCGGCGACCATCGGCAGGCAGATCAAAAATGATTTCAGGCGCTTCCAACTGAAGCTCTTCAAAGTTGATAAGGTTCATGTCGGCTTTCATGCCCACTTCCAGAGTGCCTCTGTCTTCTAGGCCAACGCAGCGCGCGGTATCAAGCGTTTGCATTTTCACAGCCTTCTCAAGCGCAAAACGTTGACCACGCTGGCGGTCGCGAACGAAGTAACTGAGCATTTGTGTGGGAACGCTGGCATCACAGAGAACACCACAGTGTGCACCGGTGTCAGCCAGTGAAATCACGGTAGATTCATCTTCCAGCAGCTCAACCTGACGGCTCAAATCATTCGCGCCGTAACCAAAGCAGGGGAAGTAAACAACGTTCTTGCCTTTGTTCTGCATCATCAAATCGTAGCAGTACTCTTGCGGTGTAACACCTGTTTCAGCGGCACGCGCTGCAATGCTGTCTTCTGGGGCCGGCTCATAATTAGGCGGATTGCCGAGCTCATACAGCTTGTCGTAACCACCGATGATGGTGTCCATAAACGCATCGCCCATCAGCGGCAAGTCCTCAGCAAGAATAGCCTCGCGCACCTCAGGTTTCTGCAGCTCTGCCAATCGCTCTTCATACGACATGTTAGACAGTGGCCCGTAGTTGGCGTGAAAGCTGAACGGGTTAATGGTGCCATCCCAGCTCAGCAAAATGTTCACCGGCCGTGCACCGACATGAGGGATGAGTTTTGCGCCTTGTGCATTGGCTTCGCGGCAGTAAGCTAATTGCTTCAACACGCGATCCCAGTCTTCTTCTTCGCGGAAGAACAGGACGAAATTGATCTGGCAGTTATTATCGATTGAGAGGCGCTTCATCCAGTCCATTTCTTGCTCCCAGTTATGGAAGTCAGAAACCACGCCGTAGATGCCTTTACCGTCTAGCTCACCAATGACTTTGCCAATGCCTAAGAGTTCTGCTTCATCGGCATACGTACCTGGCATTACCTGATCGCCACCCGTGGTATGGAGTTCGGTGCGTGAAGTGGTAAAACCTAGCGCGCCTTCCTGAATGCCTTCTTTTACGATGGCAGCCATCTGTTCAATATCGGTTTCAGTGGCCTTTTCATTGCGTGCGCCACGCTCGCCCATTACGTAGGTGCGAACAGCGCAATGCGGCACCTGCGCGCCAACATCGATGGCACGCGGAAACTTTTCAACCGCATTGAGGTACTCAGGGAAGCTTTCCCAGTTCCACTCTACGCCTTCATGCAGCGCGGCCCCTGGAATATCTTCAACATCTTCAACTACCGTGATTAACCTGGCACGTGCATCTTCATTGGGTTCGCAGGGCGCAAAGCCGATACCGCAGTTACCCATGATGAGCGTGGTAATGCCGTGGTTGGCTGCGGGGCTGCATAGCGGATCCCATGTGGCCTGGCCGTCCATGTGTGAGTGCACATCAACACACCCCGGTGTGATGAGGTGGCCCTTTGCAGCAATTTCTTTAGTGGCGGTGGCATCATTGGCAATCGCGCCAACTGCAGCAATTTTGCCATCTTGAACAGCCACATCGCCCTTGTAGCCGGGCTGGCCAGTGCCATCAACGATGTTAGCGTTGCGAATCAGTAAATCGTACATAGGTAATCCTT
>JBGCFE010000114.1:0-57178 GCA_045106775.1 Halioglobus sp. | reverse complement strand
GTCATGAGGTTCAACGTTTCGCCGGTATACAGCGGACGCAGCAGATGCGCACCGTGAATACCAATATTTTCACAATGTGCAATATCTTCTTTGCGCATGTTTATTGCTTTTACCAGAGCGGCCGCCGGGCGTGCCTGCGGGTCTAATAGCCGCACCAACTCTGCGACCTGATTGATCGCCCAACGCAGATTGACCGCAGTTGGCCGAGTAGCCAACAGCTTTTCGCTGGCTAACTGCAAACCCTCGTCGGAGGCATCATCAAACAGTGCGTGCGCCAAACCGAATGCTGCAGTGATACCAATTAGAGGCGCTCCACGTACCTGCATGTCGGCAATAGCCCGGCAGTAATCCGCTAGAGATTTTAACTGGCACCATTGAAGCTGATGCGGCAGCAGTGTCTGGTCAATAATTTCTGTGCAGTGTTCCTGCGTGTTCCAACGCAGGCTGCATAGATCGTCAGTAGTAAACATGTATTTGCTCTCAAAACGAAGGCCGCGCTACGCGCCTAACTTAATTCGCTCATTGTAATCCAATTCGTTGTTAGAATAAGCCATTAGTCATCGACACCGGACAACACAGTGCAACCTTCCGCTATCGCAGCAGGCATAAAGACAAGGCCCACACCCACATGGCAAGAACAAATGCGCCTTTGCGTTGCGTCAGCACAGGAACTGCTGAGCTTGCTATCCCTAAAAAGTGATGATGTTGGGCTTTCTGCTGCGGCAGAGAAAGATTTTCCAGTCAAAGTACCACTTAGCTTTGTTCGCAGAATGCACAAGGGCGACCCAAACGATCCGTTGCTGCTTCAAATTCTGGCTTCGCAGCTAGAGGACGACATTGTTTCAGGCTACAGCTCTGACCCTGTTGGAGAGGCCGGAGAAGCTAATCCCATACCCGGCGTATTACATAAATATCATGGCCGCGCGCTACTCATCACCAGTAGCGGTTGCGCGGTACATTGCCGATACTGCTTCCGACGGCACTTCCCTTATGAAAACAATAGAAATGCGCAGTCTGAATGGCGCGAAGCACTTACCTACATAGCACGCGACAACAGTATTGATGAGGTGATACTCAGCGGCGGTGACCCTCTCATCGTGACAGATAAAAGCCTCGCGGGACTGGTAGATCAAATTTCAGCAATACCACATGTAAAACGGCTACGCATACATTCAAGGCTGCCCATTGTTTTGCCAGATCGTGTAACGGCCGCGATGATGGAGGCAGTGAAGCGGCCGAGCCTGCAGACAATCATAGTTGTACATTGCAATCACGCAAATGAAATTGATTCAGACGTTCGGCGCGCTTTTGACGCAATTCGCGCGCATAACATTACGCTACTCAACCAGACGGTTCTGTTAGCAGGCGTGAACGATACGGAGGCTGCACAAGTCGCCCTCAACAAAAAATTGTTTGAGGCAGGCGCTCTACCCTACTACCTACACTTGCTCGACAAAGTGCAAGGCGCAGCGCACTTCGACATCCGCGAAGAAGAGGCGCTAGCACTCCATCTAAAAATGCAGGTGCTGTTGCCGGGCTACATGGTTCCAAAATTGGTGAGGGAAGAAGCGGGAGCAAAATCCAAAACCCTCATCATCACCTAGCTAAGAAGACCAAAAAAAACGCCATCCTAGGATGGCGTTTTTAGTAGTCAGTCAGCACTAGTTCCAGTTGGGCGGCGTATCTATACCCACATCAGTGATGCTAATGAAGCCATTATTAAACGCATCAATGTCATCGTTAATCACCGTTACAGTTGAAGCACAGTCCTGCATCAATAGATTCCGGCCGTTGGTATCCTGGGCTACAACCGTATCAAGGGCGCCTCTAGGCGATAGACCCGGGGCACAGCTAGGAATATTGATACTCAGCACATTGTCGAGTCCATAGATTTCGCGACCCAAACGCCAGTCTTCCAGCAACGCCATTGTTGCGGCAACACCCGCAGGATAATTCGGCACCGACAGAATCCCGCCCTGGCTGGTACCGATCGAACGCACTCCCTTACGAGCCGCCGTTCGTGCTGCACCTATCGTTCCCGAAATAGCACTTAGCGGCCCGATGTTCTGCCCCGCGTTAATACCGCTGATAACAATATCGGGAGTCAGTTTGAGAGTATCTAGCGCGTAAATAACTGAATCAGCTGGCGAACCGGAGCCATTGCGCGGTGGGGTAGTATCGGTGCTGGCAACCGCAATAGCAGCTCGACCACTCAGCGTTGTGGCAGCACTGCCTGAGATAGTATTAGGCGGCTGTGTAGTGCCATCGCTTGAGCCCGACTGCTCGTCCAGAGGCGCAACGATATCCACTGAGACATTGGGCAGCGCAAACAGTGCCTCAACAATCGCATCAATCCCCTCCGAACTATACCCATCGTCATTCGATACAAGTATGTCAAATGGCTCTGTATGGCTAGCAAGATAGCAAGCATCAGTAGTAGCAGCCAAAGTCACACCGGGGGCCAAACAAGGGTGCGCTGCTGCAAAGACGTTGGGATGATTTAGGTAACCGCGAACAGCCCAAACCTGCAACCACCATGTGCTGCTGACCGCATCAAACGTCCAAACATCACGATTACCTGGAAAGCCTGCGGGGGGCGTACCTGCCGTGCCGGCTACCGCCCAGGCAAAACCTACCACGCGGGATGTTGGTGCTGTTCCGTCGTAAAGCAACACGTTAGGCAAACCCACGTCAAAGGGCGCCAAAGGCATCACGCCGTAGGCATGGCCCACACTGTCCTGAGCCACATTTGCAACAAGTGTGGCGCCGTCAGCAGTATAATCTGAAAGCGTTCGATATTCGTTTGCCAGAAAAACACCCTGATCCAGCCTCACCGAAAATTCCAAGCACGCGTTATCGTCTAAATCGGGCGTGCCCTTACACCACCACGGCGTTACGCCATCACCTTGAACATGTCGCAATGCGTTTGGCGTATAACAACCACTCACAAAGAGTGCAACGACAAGCGTAGCCAGTGCTTTGGCCTTCCAGCTGATAACCCTCTCGCCGGGCTTTCTGCCTAGTTTATCCATTTTTATTTTCCTTTTTACACATTTACATCAAAAAACATCGCTCCAGCTATTATTTGCAAGAATCGCGCCACCCCTTGCTTTTCAGCGACTTAGCGCATGCTAATAGCACCCTGGGGCACTTAATGTAAGATTTACTGACAGAGGGAGGGCTAAAGCAAAGGCCATCAGAGACCCTACCAGCGAAAAATCAATGTACACCGGCCCACGTGGCCAGCATCTGACTAAGAACACTGAGCGATGTCACCACTACAATGAGCATGCCCATTAAAAGAAGCGGGCGAAAGGGTTTACGCTCTACCGAATTCACACCTCGAGTAATAAATTCGTCGACCTTCTTCTGGTCTTCGGGATACAGACTGTTGTCGAAGCTTTTGTCTACATCTGAACTGCTACTTCTTGCAGCCTGATAGAGGGGCTCTTTTGTCTTAGCGCCCGTCTCAGCGTTTATCTGCGCATCTGCCATGGCGTACATCCGAAAAATAAAAAAGGGAGAACAGCTCGCACTATTCTCCCCCTTCAGTTCGCCAAAGTCACCTTCAGCGCCGTTTAAAATTTAAACCTGAAACAGGCCCTCAGGCATCGTCATCAAGTTATCTGAGCCCGACAGCATAGTAGCCTTCAGCGAATGCGTTCTTGGTAACAGGCGTTCGTAGTAAAACTTTGCGGTGATCAACTTCGCTTCGTAGAAAGATACATCGCCATCTGCCGCTGCAATTTTCTGCTTCGCAACAGCCGCCATACGCGCCCAGAAGTAACCCAGCGTGATGTAGCCGCTGTACATGAGGTAATCAACTGCGGCGCCGCCAGCGTCATCGGGATTGGCCATAGCGGCTTCACCGATTTGCATAGATACTCCCAACCATTCGTCTTTCAGCGCCTTTAGCGGCTCAACAAACTCAGACATGTCATCGCCAGTATTCTCTTCACAAAACTGGTCGATCATTTCGGTAAAGCCCAGTAGCAGCTTGCCGCCGCTACCGAGCACTTTACGCCCCAAAAGATCGAGAGCTTGAATACCAGTGGTTCCTTCGTACAACGTGGATATACGCGCATCACGGACTATCTGCTCCATACCCCACTCACGAATAAAGCCGTGGCCCCCAAAAACTTGCACACCGAGGTTCGCACTTTCGAAACCCGTCTCTGTGGCGAAGGCTTTGCCAATCGGGGTCAGCAACGCCATTAAATCGTCGGCTTTCTTAGAATCTTCCTCAGACCCACAGTCAACAATGTCGCTCAGTTGGGCGAGATAGTAGATGAAAATGCGATTACCTTCTGCAAACGCTTTCTGGGTCATTAGCATCCTGCGAACATCAGGGTGCACAATAATAGGGTCAGCTGGGCCGTCTGGATTTTTCGGGCCGGTCAGTGAGCGCATGGCCAAACGATCTTTGGCATAGGCAAGTGCTCCCTGAAACGAAAGCTCCGTGTGTGCCAAACCTTGAATAGCAGTACCCACACGTGCAGTGTTCATAAACGTAAACATCGCGTTCAGGCCACGGTTAGGCTCACCAATCAAAAACCCGCGAGCACCGTCAAAGTTCAGCACACAGGTTGCGTTACCGTGAATACCCATTTTTTCTTCGATCGCTGCGCAGTGCATGGTGTTTCTCTCACCAATACTGCCATCGTCATTCACGTTGAACTTCGGAACGATGAACAACGAAATGCCTTTGGTACCCGCAGGCGCATCCGGCAGACGCGCTAATACGATGTGCACAATGTTTGGCGTCATGTCGTGCTCGCCGGCGCTGATGAAGATCTTGGTACCAGTGATGGCATAAGAACCATCTGCTTGCGGCTCAGCTTTAGTCGTCAGCAGACCTAAATCAGAACCACACTGGGATTCGGTGAGGCACATGGTGCCTGTCCACTCCCCCGAAACCAGCTTTGTTAAATACTTTTCTTTTTGCTCGGGGCTACCGTGCACTTCGACGGTATTCACCGCGCCATGGCTGAGGCCGGGATACATTACCCAGGACCAGTTGGCCGTACCCGCCAGCTCATTGGCAATGATACCCAACATGTTAGGCAAGCCCTGTCCGCCCTGCTCGGCTGGCGCGCTCAGTGCTGGCCAGCCGTTATCAACATACTGCTGGTAAGCCTCTTTATAACCCGCCGGCGTGGTCACGCCGTCTTCGCTCCAAACACAACCTTCCTCATCACCTGAACGCATCAGAGGAGAGAGCACTTCTTCGGAGAACTTTGCGCCCTCTTCCACAATCGCGTTCATCAGGTCTTCAGTTGCTTCCTCACAGCCGGGCAACGTCTGATACAGCTTTTCAGATTCCAGAACTTCATTAATAACGAAGCGCATGTCGCGCACAGGTGCCTTGTAATCGGGCATGGTTATTTCCTCAAAGTTGATAATACGTGGCGTAGCCGATAATCGGATCAGGATAGTGCCATGTGTTCAGCGCTCACATTCTGCGGTTTTTGGACAAGAAGTCAAATACCTTTTTCCCTGTTATTGGGCCTAAATCACACAATATTGGTTATAACTCCCGAGAACGGGCCTGCATAGACTTTACCGAATATAGCTACACAATGCCGCCAATATCGACACTTTTAGCTGCACTATCGGCACACCATGGCGCTATATGAGGGATTTCACCAAGACAGGGGGCGCGGAGCAATCTTTTGAGGGTGGCCAAATTCTCCTCGTAGCACGCCATCTGCGGCTCCACTCGATTCGCAACCCAGCCCGCAAGGGGTAAGCGATCACCCAGGATGGCCTCTGCCGTCAGCAGCGCGTGATTAATACAGCCCAGGCGCATCCCCACCACGAGAATAACCGGTGCCTGCAAGTCGCGCGCAACGTCAGCCAGGGTTTCTCGATTATTAATAGGCACCCTCCAGCCACCCGCACCTTCCACCAAAACAAAATCAGCGCCCCCGCTCATAACCCCACGACAGAGCCCCGCCAGCCTGCTGGCCTGTAAACTACGCCCCTCATGCTCCGCTGCAATATGCGGTGCGATTGCCTCCTGCAAGGCAACAGGATTGACCTGCATATAAGCCATCGATTCGGTCATCGCCTCAATAAGCTGTAGGGCATCATCATTTTGCCCTTCTGCATCACAGCCCGCTGCTACCGGCTTCACCGCAGCGGTTGTCATTCCTTTTGCCGCTGCCGCTTTAAGCAAAGCGCAGCTAACGGCGGTTTTCCCTACCTCTGTATCGGTACCCGTTACAAAAAATGTTCGACTCACGCTGCCTCCAAAATACCAAATACCACTTCATAGGTTGCGGGGAGCTTGCCATGCGAACGCCACTCTTCATACGACTGTTGCATGCCGCGAAGCGACGCTCGACCCGTCAGCCCACTGGCGCGATTACGGTTCACATTGTGCGCCCCTATCGCTTTCAACTCGCGCAGCAATTCATTGACACAGTCGTATTCCATTACAAAAGGCTGCGTCTCTAGCGCAAGTTCGATGTCGTCACGCGAATCGGCAACTTCGGCGAGCTCTTGCACATGAAAAAAGCGATTGACGTGCTGCCGCTCATCTACACTCGCCCAACTTGCTCGCAACTCCTTGAGCGTGTCAGGACCTAACGTTGCAAACACACACCGCCCACCCGGGCGAAGCACCCGCCCAAGTTCCGCAAAAAGTAAATCCAGACGGCTGCACCACTGCAGGGCAAGGCTGCTAAAAATCACATCGACTGAGTTCGAAGCTAACGGTAGCGACTCTGCATCGGCAACCGCCCAATGGTGTTCCGAAGAATGCTTACTGCGTGCGTAAGCAACCATTCCTGGCGCAATATCCATGCCCAAATGATGCGCATATGGGAATCGCTCGCGCAGTGCAGGACCGAAGTGACCCGTACCACAACCGAGATCGAGAACAGTCTTCACTGGAATAGAAATCGCTCCTAGGCGAGAAAGCAACGCAGAGCCAACATCGCGCTGTAACGCAGCGGCAGCATCGTAGCTAACCGCTGCCTTGCTAAACGATTCTGCAACATCCTTTTTTTCAAAATCGTCGGGAACAAATGAGGTTGCATAGAGTAGGCTCGCTTCCTGAAAAAATAACTGCAAGCTCGCTGCGATTTCTTCAGGCGAATCAAGTGGAGCAACATGCGTGGTGTCGGCCAGAATTTCAATTTTAGAAAGAGCCGCGGAAGATGAACACAGTGCCGCCAAAGTGTCCGCAACACTGTGTGGAACAAGGCTATCTGAATCCGCTAGCAAATGAAGTTGCGGTACTGGCAGCGCGGACAAAGACTCGCGCACATCTAGATCACCCAGCCATTGCAAGCCCGCCAGTAAATCCATTGAAGCATGCTCGCAACCCAACGAACGTAACTGACGCAGTAACTTTTGAGGTTCTGTAGATCCAGCACATTGCAAAGCATAGAAGCGGCGGAAAGTTGCCGATATATCGCTTCGTGCAGAATCGCAGAATTGGCTAAAGAGGTCTGTAGACATTCCCGGCCAATCGTCTAGCGCAACAAACCTCGGATTACTACACACCGTTACCACACCACTGACGCGATCCGGCATTAAACGTGCAATTTCAATGGCTAGCTGTCCACCAAGCGACCAGCCCAAATAGACAGCACGTGCCGGACAACGTTCTACGATGCTCTCCAACGTACCGCCCAGATTTGAATGCGCTGCCTGTGACAAGCCAAAATCTGATAGCGCAGTGGAACAACCGGGCACTTCAACTAACGTAATGTTTAACCATTGACGAAGATGAACTAGCAATGGCCGCCACACATCACGGTTACAGCCCCAGCCGTGAAGGAAAACAATTTCCTGCATCGCTCTCTGTGTAGCGGGCAAGAACTCGACGACTGGCTCAGTGCTAACTGCTCGCATGGATATCGCCGTGCGAATCGCTATTCAAACCGCCATTTAAACTGCGATCTAAACTACCCTCTAACCCACTACAGCATTGGGCAAGAAGTTCAAGCAGCCGATCTACCTGGCTCTCGGTATGCGCTGCACTGAGTGTCACACGCAAACGCGCTGAACCCGCCGGCACCGTCGGTGGACGTATAGCACTGATCAGCACGCCTCTTTCAGAGAGCTTGTCGCTCAGTTGCATAGCTAACTGCGCATCACCCACGAGCAGAGGCTGAATCGCACTTGCTGATTTCATAAGCGGTAAGCCAAGCTGCTCCGCACCGGAACGAAACCGCTGAACAAGCTCTAGTACATGTTCTCGCCGCCAGGACTCTTCGCCCAATAAACGCAAAGACTCTAACGTAGCCGCAGCGACAGCGGGTGGGATGGCGGTGGTGTAAATATAACTTCTCGCATGCTGCACCAGCGATTCAACTAAGAGTTCACTACCCGCTACAAACGCACCGGCAGTACCCAGTGCCTTGCCAAGCGTGGCCATTAAAATCGGCACCGCTTCTTCGTCGAGCCCCGCAGCTTCAAGACTACCCGCGCCGCTATCACCCAAAACGCCAAAGCCGTGGGCGTCATCAACCATCAAGCACGCTTGCTCACGCTGACAGAGCTTGGCGAGCTCACCTAGCGGCGCACTATCGCCATCCATACTGAAGATACCATCGACCACAACCATGCTTGGCGCTTGCGTCTTGGCCAGCTTGCGCTCGAGGGCAGCCACATCGTTGTGAGGAAACCTCGAGAACCGCGCGCCGCTGTGCACACCGCCGTCGAGTAACGAGGCATGATTGAGCCGGTCTTCGAAGACATTATCGCCGCGCTGCAAAATACTGGTGAGCACGCCCAGGTTGGCCATAAAACCGCTAGAGAAAATGACTGCCCGCGAACGGCCGGTAAATTCAGCAAGCGCTTCTTCCAGCGCATAATGAGCACGGCTATGGCCACACACCAGATGAGATGCACCGCTGCCTACCCCATATTCCAGCGCAGCACTGCGAAAGCGCTCAACGACGCGCGGGTGATTCGCTAAACCAAGATAATCATTACTACAGAAATTAAGATAGTTGCGGCCGCGAATCTGAACTTCAGGGCCCTGTGGAGAATCGGTGGTTAACCGCGTGCGAAAAAGATTTTCTGCGCGCCGCGCTTCCAGCGCATTACCTAGACGCGCAGCAAAAGGTTCCACAACATTGCCCTAGTGAACAGCAGCGTCGTAGAACATGGGGTTAGGCACTTCGGGTGCATGCTCAACTTCGCGACCTTCAGGCACAATACCCAAACGGCCAAATAGCGCCATGTCCTTGTTGGCCTGTGGATTAGGCGTGGTGAGCAGTTTCTCGCCGTAAAAAATTGAATTTGCGCCGGCAAAATACGCAAGTGCATGCATCTGCTCATTCATCTCTTCACGCCCTGCCGACAGGCGCACATGCGAAGCGGGCATCATGATTCGCGCAACCGCTATCGTTCGAATAAATTCGAAGGGGTCCAGATCGTCTTCATCCTGCAAAGGCGTACCTTCTACTCGTACCAACATATTGATCGGCACACTTTCAGGGTGCTGTGGCAAGTTGGCTAACTGCAACAACAAACCCGCTCTATCGCCGGTTTGCTCACCCATACCGACAATACCGCCACTGCATACTTTCATGCCTGCATCCCGCACGTGGTCAAGCGTCTCCAGGCGGTCCTGATAGGTTCGGGTGGTAATGATTTCGCCGTAGTACTCCGGCGAGGTATCCAAATTGTGATTGTAATAATCCAAGCCGGCCTCGGAGAGCTCCGTGGCCTGCTCCTGTGTCAGCATGCCAAGCGTCATACATGTCTCCAAACCCAGCTCACGCACACCTTTCACCATGGCAACCACATAGGGCATATCCCGGTCTTTGGGTGAGCGCCAGGCAGCTCCCATGCAAAAGCGAGTAGCACCCGAAGCGACCGCCGAGCGCGCCTGCGCAAGAACCTGCTCAACTTCCATCAGTTTTTCTGCCTCTAGCCCCGTCTCATACCGCGTGCTCTGGGGGCAATACGCACAATCTTCGGGACACGCACCAGTTTTGATGGAAAGCAGTGTGCTGACCTGCACTTCATTTGGGTCAAAATGCATCCGGTGGATAGTGTGGGCCTGAAACAACAGATCATTGAAAGGTTGAGCATACAGCGCCTCTACCTCTGCCTGCGTCCAATCGTGACGTGTTGGCGCGTCGGCCACATCAGCGACCAATCCAGATGGCCGATTGGCAGAATTTAGGGCTGTAGAAGGCATAAAAAACTCAATAAGTATCTGAAAACGGGGGCTTTATGATAAGGATACCGCATACGCTGTCAACCAATGGAGGCAGCAATGGTTAACAGCTGTTCGAGCGGCCTGCTGGACGCTCTCCTCCCCCACTATTGCGCACTTTGCGGGTTTCGCAGCCTTCGCTCAATGGCGCTCTGCATGGGTTGCGAGAACGACCTCAAACCCAACCGTAGCGCGTGCTACCAATGTGGCATACCACTACGCGTACAAGCTCCAGTGGTGGCTGGGCTGCAATCCGACAATGCAGGGGATAACCATAGAAGGTGTGGCGCCTGTCTGAGCCATCCACCACCCTTTGATCGCGTGGTTGCCCCCTGGCTATATGATGAGTGCATGGCCCATTTGATCCAGCGTTGGAAGTTCCGGAGAGAACGCGCACTAACGCCACTACTCTACAACCTCTGGCGCAGCCACAACTTAGACCCCATAGATGCACACTTGATAGTGCCGGTTCCGCTGCACTGGGCACGCCGGTTACGCAGAGGCTTTAACCAAGCTGAGCTTTTAGCTCAACGTATTCATGCAGATACCTCTAAAAGCAAACGTGCAGCGCTAGATCGCTCGCTGTTACGCCGAAATCGCGCAACGACTGCGCAAACAAGCATCAATGCTCTAGAGCGCAGAAACAATCTCATCGATGCCTTTACAGTGCGAAAACGCTGTGACAACCTCCGCATCGCATTGATTGATGATGTCGTTACCACTGGTGCTACTGTTGCTGCTGTCACTAATGCACTGAAAGATGCGGGGGCTGCGGAAGTTCACGTTTACTGCCTTGCACGCACACCCAGCCCGGGCGGGTAGAAACTGTAAGCAAAGCGAGTAAGCAACGAGGGCAAACGCCCGCCAAGGCAAGCTCGTTAAGGTAAAGCTCACTATGGCTAAAAAATGCGTGGCAAATACATGCGCCACACTAATGCTGCTATTTTTTTTGCTACCAATAGCAAATGCTGCTGATGCGGTAAAAATCGCCGTGGCAGCAAATTTCAAACCGACTCTAATAGCGATTAACAAAGCATTCGAAGCCGGCACGGGGCACAAAGTTATTGTCAGCAGTGCTTCCTCAGGCACTCTCGCGAATCAATTGATACTGGGCGCACCCTTTGATATTTTTTTCTCCGCCGACAAAACCTCACCAAGCTTAGTCGCGAACAAACTGCACAGCAACGCTGAACAGTCAGGCAACGACGACTTTTTTTGCTACGCTCGCGGCCAGCTCGTTTTACTGGGCGGCAATTCAGATCTAAATGATCTTGCAGATCCTACTTTGAGTCTTGCCATAGCCAACCCAGCCACTGCTCCTTATGGCAGAGCGGCAATGCAGGTCATAGAACGGCCAGAGTTTGCTGGAGGGCTCAGCCGGAAATTGGTACGCGGCAACAATGCTGTACAGGCTTACCAGTTTTGGCACACCAGCTCTACAGTGCTGGCATTGGCGCCATTATCGTTGGTTAGAAGCCCAACCAAGGGAACCAATGTGCCTACTGCCTGGTACTCACCCATCGAACAGTACGCTTTGATAATGAATCGTTCCGACGCTGTAGACGCCTATATGAAATGGTTTAGAAGTGATACGGTTCAGGCAATGATCCATGACGTGGGTTATCTGCCTTGTCGCTAAGTACCGCCGAACTTGATGCTATCTATTTAACGCTAGCACTGGCATCAACGACAACTATCATCCTTATCTTCATTGGAACACCGCTAGCCTGGTGGCTCGCACGCCATAGAGGCACTGTCGCTGCATTGATTGAAGCACTGGTAGCGATGCCGCTCATACTGCCACCCACTGTATTAGGCTTCTATTTACTCATTATGTTTGCGCCTGACAATCCAGTCGGCCAGCTGTGGCAGCAAATCACTGGCTCTCAACTTGCCTTTAGTTTTAACGCGCTAGTTATAGGCTCTGTTATTTACTCGCTCCCCTTCGTGGTACAGCCACTTCAAAACGCCTTTGCTCGAATTCCCGAGAGCGTACTGCAGGCAGGCGCAACTTTAGGTGCAGCGCCGCGCGATCAATTTATTTCTTTAGTATTGCCAATGAGTAAGCGCAGTTTTATTACCGCTGCCAGCTTGGGCTTCGCGCACACGGTTGGCGAGTTCGGGGTTGTACTCATGATTGGCGGTAACATCCCGGGAGAAACGCAAGTGCTATCAATTGCGCTGTACGACTCTGTAGAGTCGCTGGATTTTGCCGCCGCGCATCGGCTTTCTGCCGGTCTGGTTTTATTTTCTCTAGCGCTACTATTTCTGCTTTATAGACGCGACGAAAGTGCTGTTCTTAGGGTGCCAACATGAATAATTTGCAGTTAGATATTCGCTGCAATGGCTCTGATCACTTTCTGCTGGAAGCGAAGTTGTCGCTTCCCAACCACGGCATTACCGTGCTCTATGGGCCAAGTGGCTGTGGAAAAAGCACGCTACTGGATTGTATTGCCGGGCTTCGCGAGCCACTTGAAGGGAGCCGGATACGCATCGGCGAGAGTGAATGGGTTACGGGCGCCAAAACCACACCGCCATGGGAACGCAATCTAGGCTACGTTTTCCAGGACGCCAGGCTGTTTGATCATCTGTCGGTGCGGGCAAACCTTGAGTACGCCATTAAGCGAAGAAGCCAAGGTATCAAAGAAGTGGCCTTGGAAGATGTGGCAGAAGCACTCCAACTTAAACCCTTACTTTCTAGAAAACCTGGAACCTTGTCTGCTGGCCAGAAGCAACGCGTTGCCATAGCGCGAGCATTACTTCGAGCACCTTCTCTATTGCTGATGGACGAGCCACTGGCAAATCTGGATCACCGCGCCAAACATTCGATTGCAAACGCGCTGAAAACTATCTCTGCGAAGTGGCAGCTACCGATCCTTTTTGTCAGTCACGACATTGAAGAGGTAAGCCAGCTTGCTGACTATCTGGTGCTAATGGATGAGGGAAAGATCACCGAGCACGGGCAGGCATTGGAACTGAGCAACCGGCTCGACACCCGCCTGTCACATCAAGAACAGGCAGCGGCGATTATCACCGGGACAGTCAGCGCGCAAGACGACACCTTTTCACTAACGCAAATTGCTGCTGAAGACCAGATTCTCAATGTGGCCAAGCTATCACTACCGCTTAAAGCACCGTGCCGGATTCGAATTCCCGCCAGAGATATCAGCCTTTGCCGAACACAGCCGCATGACACCAGCATTTTGAACATTCTTGCTGTGGTTGTAGATGAAATAGAACAAACCAACGAGCCTCGACTGCTGGTACGTTTGGCGCTGGGCAGGCAGTTTTTACTGGCGCGCATTACGCGTAAATCGATCGTAGAGCTCGACATCAAAGTAGGCGACGAGCTGTTTGCTCAAATTAAAAGTGTGGCTCTGCTGTTAGAGGCCGGCCAGCTCCAGGAAGAAAACTTCAATGGTTGAAGAGACGCAGAGCCAGCACCCTTACGACGCACTCACGCCAGACGCGGTCATTGATGCGGTTGAATCGGCGGGTTATCTCAGCGATGCGCGGCTACTGGCGCTGAACAGTTATGAAAACCGTGTTTATCAAGTAGGCATCGAAGACGCTACGCCCGTCATCGCAAAATTTTATCGGCCGGGCCGCTGGAGTGAAGCACAAATTCTCGAAGAGCATGCATTTAGCCTCGAACTAAAAGAGGCTGATATTTCCGTGGTAGCGCCCATGGTAGACGGCGACGGAAAAACACTCCATCGCTATAAGGAATTTCAATTTGCGCTCTTTGAGAGACGCGGTGGCTACCCGCCAGAGCTAGACAATCTAGACAATATCCTCGTACTGGGTAGAACGTTGGGCAGAATTCACGCTGTGGGCCGGGCGAGTCAATTCGAACATCGCACCACACTATCGGCCCAAAGCATGGTCACACAGAGCCGCCAATTTTTACTCGAAAATTTCATCCCTAAAGAACTTGAACCGGCCTACCGTTCACTTACCGAAGATCTTGAGCAAGCGGTCACGACGCTGTATGGAGAGGTAAAGCCCAGCGACATGATTCGCGTTCACGGAGACTGTCATGTTGGCAATATTTTGTGGCGCGATGACGTAGCGCACTTCGTTGATCTCGACGACTGCTGCACCGCGCCAGCGCTGCAGGATCTTTGGATGTTTTTAAATGGTGAGCGACACGACAAAGAGATGCAGCTATCAGAGTTCGTAGAGGGGTACAGCGAGTTCTGCGATTTTGACCCTCGCCAACTACGCTGGGTTGAAGCGCTACGCACCATGCGGCTGGTGCACTATGCCGCCTGGTTGGGGCGAAGATGGTCAGACCCAGCGTTTCCTCACAGCTTTACCTGGTTCAACACAGAACGCTATTGGTCTGATCATATTCTTGAGCTGCGTGAACAGATGTCAGCACTGCAAGAAGAACCTCTACGTTTGCTGTGACGAAGTAGAAACAACTAAGTACCAGGCTGAGAAAGCACCAGCACAGCTCTATTTTTTGGCCGATGCTGGGTAGATAACAGACCAAAGCCAGCGCCAGAAACTATTACCCGCCAGCACCTGTCTGTCGACTTCGACAAAAAAGCGCTCAAGACCCAGAGGATCCTCGAAGTAATCCATGCGTGTGTTAAAACCCCGCTCAGGATCAAGCTTTCGTACGACTTTAGCTGGACTACCCGCCACAATCACATTCGCCGGCACATCTTGAGTAACCACCGCTCTAGCAGCAACGACGCTGTTTTCACCGATTGTTACGCCCTTAAGCACAGTAGCGTGATCGCCTAACCAAACGTTTGTACCGATATGGACGGGTGCAGGTGTCTCGTCTCGCGCCATACGGTCATAGATGGTATGCCAATCGGAATCTGTCACATACGCACCGTTCGCCAGCATCACACCATCACCTAGCACTATTTCGTCACTGGCGCTGATGCGCGACCCGGGGCTCATCAGGCAAGAGTCACCGATTTCAACCCTACCCTGCCCGGCCTCTCTACCCCAAACGCCAATCTCTACTCGGTTGCCAGGTTCGCCAATGGCAGTAAAACTGCGGCCGATACGCACATTGTTGCCAGAAATTTGTACGTACCACGGCTTCATGATGGTATGAAACGGACCAAGGTATTCGCATTCGGGGCGAAGATAATAGTCGGCATACCAACGCCGAAACTTAATGTAGGCTCGCTTCAACCAGAACGGCCGTAAGTCATCACGCATGCGTTACCTGCTGTGGTTGTAGATATCAAAGTCGATATCAATATCGATAGGGATGTAGAAAACCAAAATAGTAGCCTTTATGATCGCTGCCTGAGAGCTTCACTTCAAGCCCATCACGGAGCAACAAAACCTTTTGACTGCCAATTCACGCTCTGTCATCAGCAATCAGCTCGGCATTCACCCAAAGCTGGGCGCTGTGGTTAACAAGCATCTTAAAACAGCAAATACAGCGCCCTTGCAGCTGCATAACATTACCGCTTTCAACACGTTACGAAAGCAGCTGGCAGAAAAATCACTGCCGCTGATACTTGATTCTTTTTGCGGCACAGGCCACAGCACTGCCGCATTGGCAGAGCAACACGGCGACCACTTTGTGGTGGGTATAGATCAATCGGCAAGCCGCCTCAATCGACACCCGGGAGACAGCGACAACTATTTACTGCTACAGGCAAACTGTGAGGCAATCTGGGCGCAATTGGTAAAACACGAGGTTCTCGCGGCCGCTCACTACATGCTGTACCCCAACCCCTGGCCAAAGGCGGCGCACCTTCAACGCAGAATTCACGGGCACCCCGGCTTTGCAGATTTAGTCCGACTAGGGGGTGCAATTGAGCTTCGCTCCAATTGGCAGCTATACGTTGAGGAGTTCGGCATAGCAATGTTGCAGGCAGGAACCTATGGCTACGTAAGCAGGCTCCCAGAAAAAGAGACAGGCATCAGCCTGTTCGAACGAAAATACCACGCCAGCGGCCAATCACTGTGGGTCTATCGCACTGCGGCACTTAAAAAATAGCCCCCTATTCGCGCCGTGACCCTCCAAGGCAAATAGGCTAAAGTTGCGCCTGAACAAGAGGACACTGCTATGTCATCCACAGACATGCCATCTACAAACAAGGCGACTGAAAACACGTCATCGCCACACTCAGCAGCTAAGGCATCTGACGACCCCATTTGGGAACGAATTCGGGCGGAGGCAGCCAAACACGCTGGCGAGGAACCTATTCTCGCAAGCTTTTTGCACGCGACGATTCTCAATCACCGAGGGCTGGAACGCGCACTGAGCTTCCATCTGGCCAGTCAACTAGATAGCCCTACTGCATCGTCTTTACTACTGCGTGAAGTCATGCGTGAAGCACTGGAAAGCGATTCTGGTATTCGAGAAGCCGTGCGCGCAGATTTACAGGCGGTGGAAGATCGTGATTCTGCCTGCAACGAGCTCTACATACCGTTTTTATACTTCAAAGGCTTTCATGCCCTGCAAACACACCGAGTGGCCCACTGGCTGTGGAACAACGGTCGAGAATCATTAGCTTTGTTTTTTCAGAACAGAATTTCTACCAAATTCGGCGTAGACATTCACCCCGCTTCGCACATGGGGCAGGGAATATTACTCGATCACGCAACTGGCCTGGTGATTGGCGAAACAGCTGTCGTCGGCAACAACGTGTCGATCTTGCAGTCAGTGACACTGGGCGGAACTGGCAAAGATGAAGGCGACAGACATCCCAAAATTGGCGACGGGGTACTCATCAGCGCAGGTGCCAAAATTCTCGGCAATATCACAGTGGGCGAAGGCGCAAAGGTAGGTGCAGGCAGCGTGGTGCTTGAAGATGTGCCCGCGCATACCACCGTTGCCGGCGTCCCCGCGAAAGTGGTGGGCAAGCCTTCCTCAGATCAGCCAGCGTTAGAGATGGACCATGATTTTTGCTGCGACGAGGAAGCAGAATGCGAAACCGAACAGGCCAATCGAACCGCCTGAGACGTCAGTCAGGCAGCGGCACTACTCAGACTCGTGGTGATACTGAGGCGACAATTCCTGCACGGCATCAACGAACGCCGTGACGTGGTCAGGGTTTACACCCGGCGTAATGCCATGGCCAAGGTTAAACACATGGCCGGAGCCGTGCCCGAAACCCGCCAAAATAGTTTCTACCTCTGTGCGGATTCGCTGCGGTGATGCAAATAGCATGCTGGGATCCATATTGCCCTGCAGCGCAACGCGATCACCAATTAGCGCTTTCGCACCCGCAATATCGGTTGTCCAATCAATTCCTACAGCCTGAGCGCCGCAGGCAGCAATTGAGCTCAGCCACTGGCCACCCCCTTTGGTGAATACGATTACGGGTACCTTTCTGCCCTCAGATTCGGCAGGCAAACGCGCTATCACGCGTTGCATGTACTTCAACGAAAACTCTTTATAGCCGTTGGCGCTGAGGCTTCCGCCCCAAGTATCAAAAATCTGTACGGCCTGCGCTCCAGCGTTAATTTGTGCAATCAGGTAATCGGCTACCGCATCGGCAAGCAGGGTCAGAAGTTGATGCATCAGCTCGGGCTTGTCATAAGCCATGCCCTTCACGTTGGCAAAATCTTTCGATGAACCACCTTCAACCATGTAAGTCGCGAGCGTCCAGGGGCTACCTGTAAAACCAATCAATGGCACCGAGCCATTCAGTTCATTGCGAATGGTGCTCACGGCGTTCATCACATAGCCTAAATCGTCTTCGGCTTTGATGTCATTGAGGGCATTGAGATCTTTCTCGCTGCGCACTGTCTTACGAAATTTAGGGCCTTCACCTTCTTCGAAATACAGGCCCAAACCCAAGGCGTCCGGCACGGTGAGAATATCGGAAAACAGAATCGCGGCATCCATGGGATAACGGCGCAGCGGCTGCATGGTGACTTCACAGGCAAGTTCAGCGTTTTTACATAAATCCAGAAACGAACCGGCTTGCTCTCGGGTTGCCCTATATTCAGGAAGGTATCTACCGGCTTGTCGCATCATCCATACAGGGGTGCGATCAACTGGCTGACGCAACAGTGCTCGCAAAAAGCGATCATTCTTTAATTCGTTCATGCGGTGGTTACCTAGTTTTTTCGAGCGTTACCGGCAGGGAGCCTGCGACAACGTAACTGTTCGACAAAATTAAACTTTGACGATTTTGCTGCTTCTAGACGCTAACCGAGGCTATACGTCTAAGTAATCCAGAATACCTTCCGCTGCCTGGCGCCCTTCCCAAATTGCGGTAACCACAAGATCAGAGCCGCGTACCATGTCGCCGCCAGCAAACACTTTTGGGTTGGTTGTCTGGAAGGGAAAATCTTGTAATTCCGGCGCTACAACACCATTCCAGTCATTCAGTTCTACGCCTATATCGCTCAACCAGTCGGCGGGACTAGGCTGAAAACCGAACGCTATAATCACTGCATCTGCCTCCAGCACTTCTTCGCTACCCGGCACGGGTTGCGGACGACGGCGACCATCTTCTCCGGGTTCACCCAGTTCAGTGCGCACAGTTTTTACGCCGCAGGCTTGACCAAAATATTCCACTATCTCTGTGGGTTGAATGTTATAACGGAATTCGACGCCCTCTTCGGTCGCGTTTTTCACTTCACGGCGCGACCCGGGCATGTTTTCGGCATCACGCCGATAAGCACAAATCACATGCTCCGCTTGCTGACGTACAGCCGTGCGCACACAGTCCATTGCCGTATCACCGCCACCCAGAACCACTACGCGCTTGCCCGCTAGGTTTACAAAGTCTTCCTCATCCTGCTCAAAGCCCAAGTTGTGGTTTACGTTGCCCACAAGATAGGGCAATGCCTCATACACACCAGGCAAATCTTCGCCAGCAAAGTCTCCGCGCATGTAGGTGTAAGTACCCATCCCGAGAAAGACTGCGTCGTACTCCTCCATCAGTGAATCCATACTTACGTCTTTGCCTACTTCGGTATTCAGACGAAACTCAATACCCATACCCTCGAAGACTTCCCGACGGCGCACCATAACTTCTTTTTCTAACTTGAACTCAGGGATACCAAACGTTAACAGGCCGCCAATTTCAGGGTAGCTATCAAAGACAACGGCTTTTACCCCGCTGCGAGTCAACACATCGGCACAGCCAAGCCCTGCTGGACCGGCGCCAATAATCGCGACCTTTTTATCTGTTGGCACAACATCCGACAAATCGGGACGCCAACCCATCGCCAACGCAGTATCGGTAATATATTTTTCAGATGCACCAATGGTCACAGCACCAAAACCATCGTTAAGTGTACATGCGCCTTCACACAAACGGTCTTGCGGGCATACTCGGCCACAAACTTCTGGCAATGTATTCGTTTGATGGCTTAGCTCGGCAGCTTCAAACAAATTGCCTTCGCTCACCAACTTCAACCAGTCGGGAATAAAGTTGTGTACTGGGCACTTCCATTCGCAATAAGGGTTGCCACAAGACAAGCAGCGATGCGACTGATCAGCGACCTCCTCTTTGCTATACGGCTCGTAGATTTCTACGTACTGCGTTTTTCGCGAGTGCAGCGTTTTCTTTTCCGGATCTTCTCGATCCAGATCGATAAACTGAAACTTGTTGTTCAGGCGTTTACTCATATCTCGTTCCCGTACGCGGCGTTAGTCAGTGTTGCGTAGACGCGACAACAGCCAGTCTAGATCAGCAGCCTTAGGCTTAACCAACCAGAACTTGCCCACGTAATCTCCGAAGCACTCCAACAAATGTGCTCCCCACTTAGAGCCCGTCTCATCAACGTGCTCGGATATTTTTTGACGAAGGTGGTAGCGGTAGGGCTCCATGTCTTCAGTACTTAACCGGTGGATCTCTACCAGTTCACTATTGAACTTGTCGATAAAGCATCGATCCTGATCAAGCACATAAGCAAAGCCGCCCGTCATGCCGGCACCAAAGTTAACCCCTGTTGGCCCCAACACGGTCACCGTACCGCCCGTCATGTACTCGCAGCAGTGATCTCCAGCGCCTTCAACCACTGCATCACAACCACTATTGCGAACAGCGAACCGCTCACCGGCAATGCCAGCGGCAAATAGTCGCCCACCCGTAGCACCGTACAAACAGGTATTGCCAATGATCGCCGTTTCTTCGGAGTTGTACTGGCTATCGGCAGGCGGATAGACCACCAGCTTACCGCCGGCCATGCCCTTGCCCACGTAATCGTTGGAATCGCCTTCGAGATACATGTGCAAACCGCCAGCGTTCCAAACACCAAAACTTTGACCTGCGGTTCCATTAAGCCTCAGTACAATCGGGTTTTCGGACATGCCGGTGTTGCCGTAGCGTCTGGCGATCACTCCCGACAAACGCGCACCAATAGAACGATCACAGTTCGTAACGTGGTAGCTGTATTCTCCGCCGGCTTTTTCCTCGATCGCAGCGATAGTATCCGCCACCATCTGCTCAGCCATGTCACCCTTATCAAAAGGATCGTTGGCGGTTACCTGGCAGTATTCTGGCTGCCCCTCAAACGACGCATCTTTGTATAAAATCGGGCTCAAGTCCAAGCCAGCCTGCTTTTCAGTGGTGCCCGGCAGGCACTCAAGCAAATCGGTACGACCAATCAAATCCTGCAGCGAACGAACACCCAGTCGAGCCAACCACTCCCGCGTCTCCATTGCCACGAAGGTGAAGAAATTGACAACCATTTCAACGGTGCCGTTAAAGTGATCATCGCGCAGCTCCTGGTGTTGAGTGGCGACACCCGTTGCACAATTATTGAGGTGGCAAATGCGCAGATACTTACAACCCAAAGCAACCATAGGGGCCGTACCAAACCCAAAACTCTCTGCTCCAAGAATGGCGGCCTTAACAACATCCAGACCCGTCTTCAAACCACCGTCGGCCTGCAAGCGGATCATCCCGCGCAAGCCATTGCCGCGCAGCGTCTGCTGCACCTCTGCAAGGCCTAGCTCAAAGGGCGAACCCGCATAACGAATTGAGGTAAGCGGGCTTGCGGCTGTACCGCCATCGTAACCAGAAATAGTAATAAGATCTGCATAGGCTTTTGCGACACCTGCTGCGATCGTTCCCACACCCGGCTCGGACACGAGCTTCACAGAAACAAGCGCCTGAGGGTTTACCTGCTTCAAGTCATAGATTAGCTGCGCCAAATCTTCGATCGAGTAAATGTCGTGATGCGGCGGCGGTGAGATCAAAGTCACACCGGGTACCGAAAAACGCAGCCTCGCGATCAGATCGTTCACCTTTCCGCCCGGCAACTGCCCACCCTCTCCGGGCTTAGCGCCTTGCGCAACTTTGATCTGAAGGACCTCAGCATTCACCAAGTAGTGAGGCGTAACACCAAATCGGCCCGACGCAATCTGCTTAATCTTAGACATGCGAGGCGTGCCAAAACGCTCTGGGTCTTCACCACCCTCACCGGAGTTTGAGCGGGCGCCAAGGCTGTTCATAGCGGCGGCTAGTGACTCGTGGGCCTCAGGGCTTAGAGCACCCAGGGACATTCCAGCGGAATCAAAGCGCGTAAGAATGTCGCTCACCGGCTCCACATCATCCAGCGACAGGGGCGTGGCACTTTCCACCGGCGTTAACAAATCACGTAAGGTCGCCACAGGCCGTTCGTTGACGAGCGCGGCATAGCGGTGATAATCGGCGTAGTCACCGCTCGCAACGGCCTGTTGCAATGTCATCACAACGTCAGGGTTGAACGCGTGGTACTCCTGCCCGTGTACGTACTTTAGCAAGCCACCCTGGTCGAGCTCTTTACGCACTGACCAGGCCCGCTTAGCAACCACTTTCAGTTCCTTCTCAAGCTCTTCGAAGCCCGCACCTGCTATCCGCGAAGCGACACCGCAAAAGCATGTATCTACTACCTCGACAGAAAGACCAACGGCCTCGAACAATTGCGCGCCTCGATAGGAGCTAACAGTTGAAATGCCCATCTTGGACATGATCTTCAACAAACCCTTGTTAATGCCCTTGCGATAATTTTTATAGGCTTTACTGGGGTCACCTAGCAATTCACCTTTATTGATAAGGTCGGTGACTACGCTATAGGCAAGATAGGGGTAAATTGCAGTCGCACCAAACCCAAGCAGGCAAGCCATTTGATGTGAGTCTCTTGCGCTGCCAGACTCAACCACAATATTGGCATCGATACGCAAGCCCTGCTTAATCAAGTGATGGTGCACCGCACCCGTCGCCAACAGGCTGTGCACTGGCAACGTTTCTGCATCGATTTCGCGATCAGATAAAATTAAAATAGTGGCGCCATTTCGCACTGCTTCCGCAGCCTCATTCGCAATAGCCGCAGTAGCACCCTGCAGTGTTTGTTCACTCGGCTTGTAAGTACAGTCAATATTCGCAACCTGAAAACCGGGAGCGTCCAGCTTCGCTAGCGTGATAAACTTTCCGCGAGACAGTACTGGGGACGTTAGCGTGACACGCTCTGCGTGAGCCGGGCCTTCTTTAAACAGGTTTTTCTCGCCGCCCAAATCTGTCTCAAGCGACATGACAATCGTTTCCCGAAGGGGGTCGATTGGAGGATTGGTTACCTGCGCAAATTTTTGACGGAAGTAATCATAAAGAGACCGCTCTTTACGTGAGAGCACGGCCATCGGCGTATCGTCTCCCATCGAGCCAACCGCCTCGTTTCCGCTTTCAGAAAGAGGCCGCAAAACCTGATCACGCTCTTCAAAGCTAACCTGAAACATTTTTAAAAACGCTTCGAGGTTTTGTGCTTCCATTTTGGGGGCTGTTTCGCTGGCAAATGTGCCCTCAATTTTTTGGGCTTTTTCACGCAGCCACTTTTTATATGGCTGGCGAGACTTCAGCCGATTGTCAATTTCTTCAGTTTGTAGGACTTCACCGGTGTGGGTATCGACCATCAAAATCTGGCCTGGGCCAACGCGCCCCTTGGCGACAACATCCTCGTTTTTATAGGCGTGTGTGCCCACTTCAGAAGCCAGAGTAATAAAGCCGTCGCTGGTTTTCACCCAGCGCGCTGGACGCAAGCCGTTGCGATCCAATAGACAAACAGCGTAGCGGCCATCGGTTAACACAATACCTGCCGGACCATCCCACGGCTCCATATGCATGGAATGGTATTCGTAGAACGCCTTGAGATCAGGGTCCATCGACTCCATGTTCTGCCACGCGGGCGGTATCAACATACGCAGTGCACGAGGTAGTTCGATACCGCCAGTGAGGAGCGTGTCGAGCATGTTGTCCAGGCTAGAGGAATCTGAGCCAGTGCGATTCACCAGCGGAGCGATGTCCTTGATGTTAGGCAGTCGATCCGTTTCGAATCGCGCTGTTCTAGCCTCAGCCCAATTACGGTTACCGTCAATCGTATTAATCTCACCGTTGTGCGCAAGCAAACGGAAAGGCTGCGCCAAATTCCACAACGGCATCGTGTTGGTCGAGAATCGCTGGTGGAAAACGCAGATGGCCGTTTCTAGACGCTCGTCACCCAGATCAAGGTAGAAACGCGGCAGATCAACCGGCATCACCAGCCCTTTGTAGGCGATTACGCGGCCGGACAGGCTACAAATATAGAAACCGCCGTCGTGCTCCATTGCCATTTCTGCCTTGCGACGGGCAACGAAAAGTTTGGCACTGAGATCCTGCTCGGAGATTCCCGGCGCATCTATGAACACCTGCTCTATTCGGGGCAAACTCTCCAGCGCGATTTCACCGCATACAGCGCTATCAGTAGGCACCTCGCGCCAGCCAACCAATGTCAGGCCTTCATTCTCAATCGCCTGTTCAATCGCTGCTCGGCCGGCGGCGGCCAGCGCGGAATCCTGGGAAAGAAAAATCTGCCCGATGCCGTAAGACTCCCCCATCGGGGTGCCAAAAGACTCCTGCGCGAGCGTACGCATAAACTTGTCGGGCATTTGGAGCAAGAGGCCACAACCGTCACCGGTTTTACCATCTGAGGCGATACCACCACGGTGGGTCATGCAGGTCAGAGACTCAATTGCTGTGCGCAGCAGGCGATGACTAGCATCTCCCGACGTGTGAGCTATCAAGCCAAAGCCACAGTTATCGCGAACATCTTCAGGTCTAAACAGGCCTGCGCTCATAATACTTCCAAATTAATAAACAAAAACAACAAGTTACAATCAGGCCCCCAGCGTAAAGAAGGCGCTGGGGCAAAAAGGGGGCCTATTTTACACAGATGGCCCTAGTGGGACAAACAGAGGAATGAACCGAGACACACCCCGTTCAGGAGACACCTTCAAGCAGTGTTTTTAGCTCGGCTTCAGTCACATCATCAACAACTTCGGCAACACCGATTTCACTAACCAATATCAATCGTAGGCGGCCATCAACCACCTTTTTATCGCGAGCCATCAGGACCAAAAAATCCTCTGAACTCATTCCATCTGGCGGCTCCGTGGGCAAGCCGCAATCGCTGAGTAACTTCACGCAGCCTTCTAACTCTTCCGCCGATATCTGCCCCCTTGCTGCAGACAACCGCAACGCCAGTACCATACCCGCAGACACTGCCTCTCCATGTAACCAGGCGCCATAACCCTGATTCGTTTCTATAGCGTGGCCAAACGTGTGCCCAAGATTCAGGATTGCACGAATTCCGCCCTCTCGCTCATCTTCGGCCACAACGGCCGCCTTGATTTCACAGCTGCGGCGGACCGCCTCCGCCAAAACCACTTCTTCCTTCGCCATTAACGCGCTGAGATTACCCTGCAGCCAGTTATAAAAGGCGCTATCAGCAATAAAACCATACTTGATGACCTCGGCCAGACCTGCAGCAAACTCTCGGTCAGGGAGAGTCTTAAGCGTTTCGATATCAATCACCACCGCTTGCGGCTGGTAGAAAGCGCCTATCATGTTCTTGCCCAAAGGATGATTCACCGCGGTCTTTCCGCCAACAGAAGAATCTACCTGCGCCAGTAACGTTGTGGGCACCTGCACAAAGTTAACGCCCCGCTGATAACTGGCCGCTGCAAACCCTGTGATATCGCCCACTACGCCGCCGCCGACTGCCACAAAGGTAGTCGTACGATTATGGTTCTGTGCCATCACCTCATCAAAGATTTTTGACAGGCTGTCGAGGGTTTTATAGGGCTCACCGTCTGGAAGGATAACGTCTGTGACTAACGAGCGCTCTCCAACCGCACTGCGAACGCGCTCAAGATACAGCGGCGATACTCTATCGTTGCTGATTAAAACCACTTGCGAGGCCTGAATATGCCCTGCCAGCAAAGCAGGATCATCCAGCAAACCACTCCCTATATAGATAGGGTAAGAACGCTCACCCAAATCCACAGTCAACGTATGCATAAGACGAGACACAGCGCATCCTTTTGGCGGAATCGAAAAGTGAGATAATACAGGGTTGGCGCCAGTTTAGCGCCCACGGGATCAGTGCCCAGAGGCAGACTAGTCGCTGGTTAGCTCGCGCACCAGACGTTGAGCAACAGTGCGGGGGCTACACGTATCCGTCTCTATGATGTGGTCTGCAATCTCCCTGTATAGAGGGTCTCGCAAAGACATCAGCTCTCTGAGGGTTTCTTCAGGGTCGCCATCTTGCAGCAGTGGGCGTTTGCGATCACGCCGAGTGCGGCGAACTTGCTCATCAACCGTCGCGTAGAGATACACGACAAATCCACGCCCCGCCAACGCGCTTCTATTCTCAGGCCGCATGATGACGCCGCCGCCCGTCGCCAGCACGACATCGTCCCAGAGTGTCATTTCAGCAACGATCTGCTGCTCGCGGTCGCGAAAACCTTCCTCCCCCTCAACATCAAAAATCCAGGGAATATCGGCACCGGTTCGAGACTCAATTTCAGTATCGGTATCGGCAAAACTCAGCTTAAGGTGCTGGGCCAGATACTTGCCTATTGTCGTTTTGCCGGCCCCCATGGGGCCAACTAAAAAAACTCTATGCAAATTAGGCATGACGCGACTTCGCAGGCTTTCGCGTTAGTCGAGAAGCGTTTCAGCAAGAATACGCGGCGTGATAAAGATCAGTGTCTCTGTCTTATTCTGATCTCTAGTCTGGCTGCGGAAGAAGGCACCTATATAAGGAATGTCACCAAAGAAGGGCACCTTGCTTACTGATTCAATGTTCTCTGTTTTAAAGATACCGCCCAAAACGACAGTTTCGCCATTTCCTACCAGCACTTGCGTATTCAGCTCTGTGGTATCAATGGTTGGAACGACACTACCGAAAGAACCGTCGAACTCAAGAGTACCCACAGAATCCTGATTAATCGTTAGCTCCAACATCACACGATCATCAGGTGTGATATTGGGCGTTACTTTCAACTCCAACACGGCTTCTTTAAAGGAGGTACTCGTCGCACCACTTGCAGAGGCCTCCTGATAGGGAATTTCAGTACCTGACTTGATATAGGCTTCCTGCTTGTCTCCGGTAATCACCTTAGGCTGCGAAACCACTTCGCCTGCACCTTCAGACTCAAGAGCCGAGAGCTCAGCGTTGAGCGCCATGCGGTTTTTGGTAAATCCAACGGAGAAGCCGCTGGTACCAACCACTCCCAGATCGACCAACAATGCACCAGGGAAAGAGACGGTGGGCGTGTCGCCTGCGGCTATGTCGTTAGTGATACTGGTCGTATTGCCGCGGTCACCCGCTAAAGCAAGTATTGAATCGTTAGAGCTATCTACGTAGCCGCCGCCCCACGCTATACCAAGGTTACGACTAGCGTCAGATTGCGCGATGACAATACGCGCTTCGATCATTACCTGACGCACAGGAATGTCTACCAGCTCAATCAGGTTACGGATATCTGCGAGCTTGGGAGCAGTTTCAGTAATGATCAAAGAATTGGTTCGCGCGTCTACAACGACAGAGCCCCGTGAAGAAATCAAGCTTCCGCCGTCTTCAGAGCCCGCCTCAAACAACTTCACAATGTCTTTCGCGTTAGCGTAACGGACGCGGACAAACTCTGACACCAGCGGTGCCAATTCGGCTATCTGTTTGTTGGCTTCAATTTGCTGGCGCTCGCGCTCGGCAATCTCCGCTGCTGGCGCTACCATAAGCACATTGCCCACTTGGCGCTTGTCCAAACCCTTTGTCTTTAACACGAGTTCTAACGCCTGATCCCAAGGCACGTTCTGCAATCGAAGCGTGATACGGCCTGACACAGTGTCACTTGCTACCAGGTTAAGCTCTGTAAAATCAGCAATCAGCTGCAGCACAGCGCGCACCTGAATGTCCTGGAAATTCAGCGAGATTCTGTCGCCAACATAAGTGAACTCATCTGCGCGGCGCTCTGCTTCTTTCTTAGAAAGTGGCTTTACGCTAAGCACGTACTGGTTGTCTGTTTGATAAGCCAGGTAATCGAAATCACCGGTTGTCTTCATCGAGAGCGCAGTGCCGCGCTCAGTCGTATTCACTTCTACACTGTTCACTGGCGTAGCAAAGTCGGTAACGTCATAACGACGCATCAACCGCTCAGCAACAGTGGTATCCAAAAATTCTACTTTGACATCGCCCGCTTCACTAAACACGTTAACGTCCACTGACGGATCTGTTAACTCAAGCGTCAACTTGCCTTCGCCTTCTGCGGTGCGCTGAAACTGTAAATCGGTAATTTCAGAGGCGACGTCGTTTACCGCAACCACTGCGGTACGCACTGAGTTAGGATCTGTAGATGGCTTAACGTAATCTGTACCTTCCTGACCAACCAATAGATACAGGTTGTTGCCTTCCACACGCGTTTCGTAGGGCACCAACTTAACCAGATTCACTACAAGGCGCGTTCTATCGCCCGACTCCAGCACCAGCGCCTTGGTCGCGTTACCGTATGGCAGGGAATAGCTCTTGCGCTCCAATGCACTGGTAGTACCAGGAAAATCTATAGAAATACGAGCCGGCTTTTCAATGGCATAGTCTTTCGCTTCGGGAGGAGCTTCATTAAACTCCACTCGAACTTCAAATTTGCTGCCAGGGCGAGAGCTAAACTCAATGTCCTGAACCACTGGTGCCGCCTGGGCAATACCCGCCAACAAGCTCAGGGCAAGTGTCGCAACACTACCCCGCAACCAGTCACTCAAGTTACTTTTTTGATTCCCCACGGTCTTCATCCCCAGATATTGTTTTTACTTTACAGGTTACTTATCCCTGCTTCGGCTTATATACCGCTAAGTTTTATTGTGCGCGGCCGTTCAACCCAGCCGTCTTCACTGCCATCGCTAACAATCTCTACAACAGCTACATAGGTATCGGTCATGTCCACAATTTTCCCGTGATGACGACCTATAAAATTACCTACTTTGACCCGGTGAACCCCCCCATCCGGATCTTTGATCAATGTCCAGTCAGTTCCGCTACGCTCAAGCGTCCCCACCATACGTAACGAATCAAACGTGTACTGTTCAAGAAATTCCTTTGCACGGTTTTGATCCGGCTTGATAGCAGCAATGGCTTGCAGTTGCGCAATTTCACGAACTTCAATTGGCCTATCAAAGGGGCTGCGCAATGCAGTCGCACTGTAGGCAAACGCCTCATAGGCTTTGAAGGTCGGAATCGGAGCGATAATGCCGCCCGGGCGCGCACGCTTTTCATCCATAAATTCATCGAGATCAGAAAAATCACTGCTAGAGCAGGCGCTTAAAGTAAGCGCGCTCAATAACAATAATCCAAATGGGCGAAAAAGATGGCGCATCACTAAACCTCGTCATCCTTATAGCGGTAAGTCTTGGCAACAATACTCAAATCCAGAAGACCACCCTTTTTCTTGGTGGAAATTTTGAAATCGTGAAGTGTTACGATTCTTGGCAGGCTCGCCATGCCGCTAATAAAGGCGCCCATATCGTGATAAGAACCCGACGCGGAAATGGCGATTGGCAGCTCTACATAAAATTCTTTAGCGCGTTCTTTTTGCAAATCAATGGACGCTATCTCAAGGCCATTTTGCAGACCTTTGTTAGTGATATCTTCCAGTAGCCCCGGCACCTCAGTATCGCTGGGAAGCTGGCTCACAAGGGCACCAAATGACTCTTCCATCTCTACCATCTGCTGACGATAAGCGTCCAGGTTCGCTGCCTGAAACGCCTTCTTCTCAAAGTCTTTCTTGAGTTTGACCTCTTTGGCCTCAGCCTTAGACAGGCTCTCCTGCAAACCCTTCACGTGGTAGTAGTAGCCCAGCGCCAGGGTAACAACAAGAATGAGTATCCAGCAGATAACTTTGATTGCAGTGGGCCATGAACCCACATTGTCGAAATCGAGATCACTAAAATCGAACTCGCGAATTGCACTTAAACTGTCTTCAAGAGCCATGGTCTATCCTTCCCCCGCCTGTTCTTCAACAGCGGGTGCCTGCACGCGCACGCTCAAGTTAAATGTGTTTGCCTGATCGCCAAACTTGGAGGCGGCCTTCACTTTGTCGAGGCCAGGGTTAGCCAGCCAATCCGAAGCATCGAGCCTACGCATTAAACTCGAGACACGATTGTTGGATTCGGCTATCCCGCTAATGGAGATCTTTTTATCTTTGGTTTTCAGCTCGGTATAAAAAACCCCGTCAGGAACAGTACGTACTAGCTGGTCAAGCACACGAACGATAATAGGCCGGTTACCCTGCAACTCCTGAATAACCTTCATTCTATCTAGCAGCTGATTGCGACGTTTTTGCAAATCACGAATCTCGGCAACTTCTTTGTCGAGGGATTTAATGCTGGCAGTCAAATGCTTGTTTCGTGCGGTCTGTTGATCGATCTGGCTATTCACAACCCGGTCAGCCAACAACACAAAACCGCCGCCCAGTGCCAATACCAAAACGACAGTGATGAGAAACTCTTTCTTGAGCTCGCTGCGCCGTTCTTCGCGCCAGGGTAATAGGTTAATTTGCGCCATTACTCAAAGCTCCTCAGCGCTAAACCACAGGCAATCATCATGGCAGGTGCGTCGCTGCTAAGCGCTACCGCATTCACTCGTGATGAAATCGCCATATGGGCAAAGGGGTTTGCTACTGCAGTTGGCGTGCCCAGCTTGTCTTGTACCAGCTCGTCCAAACCTTCCATGGACGAGACACCGCCGGCGAGAATTATCTGGTCGACATCATTGTACTGGCTCGACGAGAAGAAGAACTGCAGTGAACGCGCCACCTGCTGAACGACGGCCTCTTTGAAGGGTTCCAATACTTCTGGCTCGTAATCATCGGGTAGGCCGCCCTGCTTTTTGGCAAGCCCGGCCTCCTCAAGGGGTAGACCATAGCGACGCATAATTTCGTCTGTTAACTGCTTACCGCCGAAGAGCTGTTCGCGGGTATAGATAGTCTGGCCGCCAGTGAGAACACTCAACGTGGTCATAGTGGCGCCGATATCAACCACCGCAACCGTGCCGTCATCGTCTAAATCAAGCTGGTTTTGTAAGAGGAAGAAAGCCCTCTCCATCGCATACGCTTCAACATCCATAATCTTGGGTGAAAGCTCAGCACCCTCAATTGCCTCAACCCGCGCTTCAATGGTCTCTCGGCGACATGCTGCAAGCAATACCTCCACCTGCCCGTCTGTCTCTGGCGATGGACCCTGAATTTCGAAATCAATGGATACTTCTTCAAGTGGATACGGAATGTACTGATCCGCTTCCAGCGTCAGCTGGGTTTCCATGTCGTCCTGGCTTAAGCCGTCTGGCATGTCGATCATCTTCGTGATCACCGACGAACCTGCGACTGCAGCAGCAACATTCTTGAGTTTGGTACGCGATTGAGCAACGACAGTACGGACGGCATTCGATACGCCCTCTATGTCGTTTACGCTCTTTTCAATGACCGCATCAAGCGGCAGCGAACTCACCGCGTAGCTTTCTACGCGATAGCGGCCCCCTGTGTAGCTCAGCTCGAGTAATTTGACTGTGGTCGAACTTATATCCAGCCCCAAAACCTGCGTCGCTTTTCTTTTCCCTATTAGCCCCAGCAACTTTTTTCCCTATCAGTATCACCAACTTAGGATATTTTTATGCACCGATACATGAATTAGAAGATATACCCAGTCGAAAATATATCCAAACACTAAAAAGGCTTATAATTACCAAACCCACGCTAAGATCGGCGCAGCCGGCTTTGATAAGCATCTGTTTTAAAAGGGATACATGAGCTTCCTACGATTCATTCTTCGCCTCGGCGTACTCGGTTTTCTGGCCGCAATCTGGCTTTTGGCTGGCGTGTATTTATACCTGAGCCCAAACTTGCCCGATGTGGAAACTTTACGTGATGTGAAACTGCAAACACCCATGCGGGTGTACACGGCAGATGACCAACTTATCGGCCAGTTTGGTGAACAAAAACGTAGCCCATTGTTGTTCAACCAGATACCCGAACAATTTGTAAATGCTCTTCTGGCTGCCGAAGACGATAACTTTTTTAACCATCGCGGCATCGATCTCATGGGTCTTGCCCGAGCTGTTTCCGAGTTACTGCTCACCGGAGAAAAAGGGTCTGGTGGCAGCACGCTTACCATGCAGGTCGCACGAAATTACTTTCTCACGCTTGATCGAACCTTCATCCGCAAATTTAATGAGATTCTGCTGGCGATTGAAATTGAACGAGCGCTCAGCAAAGAAGAAATATTCGAGCTCTATTTTAATCGTGTCTTTTTAGGGCACCGTGCCTACGGCTTTCAAGCCGCCTCACAGGTTTACTACGGCAAGGGCATCACAGAGTTGAGCCTCGCCCAACACGCAATGCTGGCTGGCATCCCCAAAGCGCCTTCACGTAACAACCCGATTAGCGGGCCAACAGCAGGCGAGCAACGCAGAAACTGGATTCTCGGGCGCATGCAAGCACTGGGATACATAAGCGGCGAGACTCAATCGGCCGCCCGCAAAGCACCCGTCACCGCGCGCCATCACGGCGCCCGTCTTGCCTTTTCAGCACACTACGCCGCAGAGATGGCGCGCCAGGAAATGCTAGAGCGCTATGCGATGGACGCCTATACCAATGGCTACCGGGTCTACACAACGGTCGATAGCCGCTTGCAGGAAGTCGCCAGGCGCGCCGTCATAGACGGGCTGCTCACCTATGATGAACGCCATGGATATCGCGGCCCTGAAAGGAAGGTAGAGCCGGATATTTCGGAAGAAAAAACGCGCAAGCGTTATTTGGAGGTACTCGCAAAGACAGCCGTTATCGCCGACTTGCAACCGGCCATTGTGACGTCTGTTGAGAAAGATACCGCGCAATTACTGTTTGAAGACGGCAGTGAAGGTTCACTCGCCTTCACCAACGGCGTTGAGCAGGCACGTCCTTACCGCGGTGAGAACAGGCGTGGCCCAAACCCAGAATCTATTGGTGAGGTGCTCGCTCCGGGCTACCTGATTAGAGTGATGCGCGATGCGGATGACGCACTGCATTTAAAACAGGTGCCCGCCGCACAAGCTGCTCTGGTCTCTCTTAACCCTAAAGATGGCGCTATTGTTAGCATCGTGGGCGGCATGGGGTTTGAATTAAGCAAATTCAACCGCGCAACACAGGCACAGCGTCAACCCGGCTCTAACTTTAAGCCATTTCTGTACGCCGCGGCCCTGGAAAACGGCTATACCGCAGCCAGCATCATTAACGATGCCCCGGTAGTGATGGAAGATCGCTCGCTGGAAGATGTATGGCGGCCGGAAAATGACGGCGGCAAATTCTACGGACCAACACGCTTGCGCTGGGCGTTAACAAAATCACGCAACCTGGTGTCGATTCGTCTCCTCCAAAGCTTGGGTGTAGACAACCTGATCGACTATGCAGGCCAGCTGGGTTTCAACAATGCAGAGTTCTCCAGAGATTTGTCTTTAGCTCTAGGGACCCATGCCATGAGCCCCATAGATTTGGCGACCGGATACGCCACCCTTGCCAATGGCGGTTACCGGGTCGAGCCCTACTTGATCTCTCGCATTGAAGATGTGGAGGGCAATGTGCTCTATCAAGCTCGGCCCGCCACCGTGTGTCCGCAGTGTGCCCAAAGCGACGATACCGCTGATGCCCGGGAGCTAAGCATGGAACAGATTCTGGCGAAGCCCATTGACGACGTTAGCGTAGAACCCGCCAAACGCGTCATGGACGAACGCGTGAATTTTATCATTACCAGTATTCTAAAGGACGTGATAACCCGCGGCACCGGGAGACGAGCACTCTCCCTGGAACGCAGCGACATTGCCGGAAAAACGGGCACCACCAACGGCCCAAAGGATGCATGGTTTTCTGGCTACAGCCCTGACCTAGTGACAACGACCTGGGTTGGCTTCGACAACTACACCTCACTGGGTCGTCGAGAGTTTGGCGGCACGGCCGCATTGCCCATCTGGATAGACTATATGCGCGAAGCGCTTAAAGCGCATGCGGATGTTGCGCCGCTTCTACCTCAGGGGCTCGCCAGCGTGAAGATCGACGCAACCACCGGGCTACTCGCTCGAAGCGGGCAAACAGGAGCCGTTTCAGAATATTTTCGAGAAGAGTTTGTACCCGCGCGCAGCAGTGAAACAGCCGCAGGCATCGATGCAGACCCGAAAGCAGAAGAACTCATTGGAGAGATCTTTTAGTCTGGCAGAGCCTGCGCAAGGTGCTCAGTTCGAAACGAGCTACAAAGTAGGAGCGTAGTTCTCAGGTAATGAAATACGTGCAACACCGCTCTCTACTGCCGCCTTTGCTACAGCAGGTGCAATGCGGTCGAGCAAGCGCTCATCAACTGGCTTGGGAATGATGTAGTCTTTGCCAAAGCTCAATTCAGTCAGGCCCGACGCTTTGAGCACGGCCTCAGGCACAGGCTCTTTCGCCAATTCACTCAGCGCGCGCACAGCAGCCACTTTCATTTCTTCATTAATCGCCGATGCCCGCACATCTAGAGCACCGCGAAAAATAAACGGGAAACCCAACACGTTGTTTACCTGATTAGGATAATCGGAGCGGCCCGTGGCTATGATCAAATCATCGCGGGTAGCCAACGCTAACTCTGGCTTTATTTCGGGGTCTGGATTTGAGCAGGCGAAAACAACCGGGTTGGCGGCCATCGAAGACAGCATTTCTGCCGTTAACAGATCAGCCCCTGAAAGCCCGACAAACACATCAGCACCATTGACTGCATCAGCCAACGTGCGCTTCTCGGTATCGTTTGCAAACTCCTGCTTGTAGGCATTCACGCCCTCGCGGCCCTCGTAAATCACTCCGCGACGATCCAACATAAAAATGTTTTCGCGCTTTGCGCCCATCGCAACCAGTAGTCGCATACAGGCAATGGCAGCCGAGCCCGCACCCAAACAGGTGATCACGGCCTCTTCCATTGTTTTGCCTTGCACTTCCAACGCGTTGAGCAATCCAGCAGCCGTCACGATGGCAGTGCCATGCTGATCATCATGAAAAACGGGGATATCACAGCGCTCAATCAGGGTCGATTCAATTTCAAAGCACTCGGGGGCCTTGATATCCTCAAGGTTTATTCCGCCGAATGTACCGGCGATATTGGCAACGGTATCTATGAACTCTTGCGCATCCTCTGTCTCAACTTCGATGTCGATAGAGTTTATTCCAGCAAAGCGCTTAAACAGGAGCGCCTTGCCTTCCATTACCGGCTTGCTCGCCAAACTACCCAGGTTGCCCAAACCCAGCACAGCAGTGCCGTTACTGATCACTGCCACTAAATTACCCTTGCCGGTAAAACGGTAAGCGTGGGCTGCGTCGGCAGCAATTTCACGGCAGGGCTCTGCAACACCCGGGCTATAGGCTAGAGCCAGGTCTTGCAGCGTTTCTGCTGATTTGGTCAGCTCGATACTGATTTTTCCCGGAACGGGCTCTGCGTGGTAGGCGAGCGCAGCCGCTTTTACATCAAGCTCGGAGGGCTCAGCATTCAACTCAGCGACTTTCAAATCATTTGGCATTGGGCTTCCTGGAATCTTTGCGGGGCCAGAAAAAAAAGGTAATCGAGCATATAGAAAAGGGGCTGGAGTAACAAGACGATAAATTCACGCGCGACCTGATATCACACGAATATTCTGGCACTTATAGAGAGGCCAATTGAAAAGAAAAGAGACAAAAAAAACGCCAGCTTCAATCTGAAACTGGCGTTTTTACTCACGCTCACCTTACCGCTGTGCGCAAATAATTAGCTTTTCTTACCTCGACCGCCAAAGCGCTTATTAAAGCGATCGACGCGACCACCACTGTCCACAATCTTCTGTTTGCCGGTGAAGAACGGGTGGCACTGTGAGCAGACATCAATGTGCAAGTCTTCGCACAATGTTGATGCCGTTTTGATGACATTGCCACAGCTACATGTGGCCGTGACTGCTTCGTACTTTGGATGAATATCCGCTTTCATAATTCTGTGCTCCTTGGCTGGGAACCGCCACTCGATCATTGCCGAGCACGGTACCTATTACAGGCCCTGTTACAGGTAAAATGCAGAACTGTGTGAATGAAGTGCTGCTCAAAAAAGAGCCGCGCATCTTACCAGAGCGCTCGTGATAAGCAAGTATCACCGTGCATTTGCTACAATAGCCCACCAGCCCACTTATCAGCCCGAAAAGAGGCGTAATGTCCATTCTCCGCCTGGCGGTACCTTCGCCGCTGCGCCGCTTATTTGACTATCTGCCCCCGCAAAGCATGGATCCGGCAGACCTCGCACAGCTACCCCCGGGAACACGCGTCAGGGTGCCCTTTGGCAGACGCGAGGTGACCGGTTATTTAATCGAGACAGACACCACCAGCGAGGTCGATGCCAATGCGCTGAAGCCTGCGATCGCCATCTTGGACGAAAAACCACTGCTGGAACCTCTAATGATGGCGCTTGGAGAGTGGGCGGCCAGGTACTACCACCATCCGCCCGGCGAAGTGTTCACAGCCCTATTCCCTAAACGCCTGAGAGAGGGGAAACCCCACGAAACGCTCGAGGAAAAGGGCTGGCGCTGCACTACGCAAGCGATGGGGCTGCCTGAAGACGCACTGAGTCGGTCGCCGCGTCAGGCACAAGCCCTACAGTTGATGCGTCAACAGGGCGCCGTTTCGAGGTCTGCGCTAAAACAGGCCGGGATTAGCACGTCCGCCATGCGACAACTGCAGGATAAAGGCCTTGCGCAGGAGTGCCCTATCCCAGTGATAACATCGGCGGCAACCAGTGCGCCTGGCTTACCACTCAACGATGAGCAGGCAATCGCCTTAGACGCCATCAGCAGCGCAGCTGATAACTTTCGCTGCTTCTTGCTCGAAGGCGTTACTGGCAGCGGGAAGACCGAGGTCTATTTACAGTTAATCGCAAAATGCCTAGCACGCGAACAGCAAGTGCTGGTGTTGATCCCTGAAATTGGGCTGACTCCGCAGACGGTAGGCCGATTCGAAGCCCGCTTTGACGCCAAAATCGCCGTACTCCACTCAGGGTTAACCGATGCCCAGCGGTTTAGAGCCTGGGAAGAAGCCCGCACCGGCCAGGCACACGTGGTGATTGGCACCCGTTCAGCGATTTTCACACCCATGCACAACCTTGGCCTGATCGTCGTCGACGAAGAACACGATGGCTCCTACAAACAGCAGGATGGCTTTCGCTATGCCGCTCGTGATGTCGCCGTTAAACGCGCACATCTACACACTTGCCCCATCGTGCTGGGTAGCGCGACGCCTTCGCTGGAAACCATTTACAACGCGGCACAGGGGCGCTACCAGCACCTCCGGCTAACCCAACGAGCCGGTGGCGCCTCAATGCCCGCTTTACGCTTGGAAGATGTGAGAAAAGCGCCGCTTCAAGCGGGCCTCTCTGAAGTGTTAGAAGCCGCCATAGCCGAAACCCTCAATCGAAAACAGCAGGTTCTACTGTTTCTCAACCGCCGCGGTTACGCGCCCACATTACAGTGCCATGACTGCGGCTGGATAGCCCAATGCACCGCCTGTGACGCCAGACTCACCGTGCATCGACGTCAGCGCCGCATGCGCTGTCACCACTGTGGGCATACTGCAAGCTTGGCCCGTACGTGTCCCGATTGCCACAGTAATGCGCTGCTGACTAGCGGCCTTGGCACTGAACAAACCGAAGACAGGCTCCGAGAATGTTTCTCTGGGTGGCCCATTCACCGTGTGGACAGCGACTCCATGCAGGGCCGCGATGCGATGCAAACGCTGGTCGATGACATTAATCAGGGTGATCCCTGCATTTTACTCGGCACGCAAATGCTAACCAAAGGCCACCATTTTCCAGGCGTTTCACTGGTAGCGATCATTGATGCGGATGCTCTGCTTTTCAGTACAGACTTTCGCGGTGAAGAGCGCATGGCACAGCTCTTGACTCAGGTAGCAGGCCGCGCCGGTAGAGCTGCTGACCAGGGCACGGTGATCGTTCAAACGCATTATCCGGATCACCCTCTACTTCAAAGCATTCTCCACAGGCCCTATGAAACACTGACGAGTGAGATGCTTGGGCAACGGCAGGCTGCTGGCTTACCGCCGGCAGGCCAACTCATTTTGGTTCGCAGCGACTGTCGGGATGCCAAAATAGCAGAAGACTTTCTCTACGATCTGCGGCGCTCAAGCACACCGCAGCTCCCCGCGAATGCCGTTTTGATAGGACCACTGCCCTCGCCAATGCAGCGCAGAGCGGGGAAATTTCGCGCGCAGTTGATGCTTCGTGCACCTGATCGCGCCTGCGCACAGCATGCTGCAAGTATTTTGGTCAGAGCAGCGGAAAGTCTGGGCTCGCGCAGTGATTTGAAATGGAGTATCGACATCGACCCACAAGATGTGTACTAGCGCAGCCATTTGTGGCGTTCGCCCCGCCAACACGGGATAATGCTCCGTTAAACTTTGCACCACAAAAATTTTCACACCCTGCAACCACCAAAGAAGCCGAGAAATAGCCGAGTAAAAATGAAGGAAGAACTGCAAGCTCTAATCAGTAAATCGCTGGAAACTCTGGTGGCCAACAATGTGCTACCTGAGACGCTAACACCGCAGATAAAAATTGATCGCACAAAAGACAAAAGCCACGGTGATCTAGCAACCAACATTGCCCTTACACTGGCAAAGCCAGCGGGCAAAAATCCTCGCGAACTCGCACAGCTCATATGTGAATCACTGCCGCAAAGCGATTTGATCAGCAAAACAGAAATTGCAGGCCCCGGATTCATCAACTTCTATCTCAGCGCACAAAGCAATCATGCCGTAATCAATACCATTTTGAGCCAGGGAAAAGCTTTCGGCACCAGCAACACTGGCAGCGGCCGCAAGCTGCAGATTGAATTTGTCTCTGCAAACCCTACTGGGCCATTGCACGTGGGCCACGGCCGAGGTGCTGCGGTTGGCGATAGTCTGTGCAGGCTACTAAGCGCCACAGGCTGGGATGTCGCCAGCGAGTTTTATTACAACGATGCAGGCGCGCAAATCGACAATCTGGCGCTGTCTGTTCAAGCGCGCTGCAAAGGCATTGAGCCAGGCGCCGATGGCTGGCCCGATGACGGCTACCAGGGCGGTTACATTGTAGATTTGGCCAGCGCATTTTTAGCCGGCGAATCGGTAACCGCCAGCGACAGAGAAGTCACCGCCAATGGCAACGCCGACGACCTCAGCGCCATTCGAGACTTTGCAGTGGCTTTCTTGCGTCGTGAACAGGATCTCGACTTAAAGGCCTTTGCCGTAGACTTCGACGTTTATTTTCTGGAATCTTCACTCTATGAAGACGGCGCTGTCGCCGAAGTAGTAGAAACGTTAGAAGCGAACGGACATTGCTATGAAAAAGATGATGCGCTTTGGTTACGCACGACCACCTTCGGCGACGACAAAGATCGCGTTATGCGCAAAAGCGATGGCGGCTACACGTATTTCTTGCCGGATGTGGCCTACCACCTGAATAAATGGCAGCGCGGGTTCGAACGCGTCATTAACGAACAGGGCGCCGACCACCACAGCACAGTAATGCGCGTGAGAGCAGGCCTGCAGGCGCTGGAAAAAGACATACCCGAAGGGTGGCCCGACTACGTACTGCACCAAATGGTGACGGTGATGCGCGATGGCCAGGAGGTTAAGCTATCCAAGCGCGCAGGAAGCTACTTAACACTGCGCGATCTTATTGACGAAGTAGGCCGAGACGCAACGCGGTATTTTCTGGTCGCCCGCGCCCCTAGCTCGCAACTCACGTTCGATATTGATCTGGCGTTATCGCAGAGCAACGACAACCCTGTGTACTATATACAGTACGCGCACGCGCGCGCCTGCAGTGTGATGAGTAAACTGGCGGAACAGGGCTGGCAATGGAATGTACAGGAAGCACTCGCGCAACTCGATACACTCTCCGAAGACCACGAGCGCGCTCTACTGCGCCGCCTAGATCGTTACCCGGAGGTAATCGCCCACGCTGCGCAAAACCACGAACCACACTCTCTAGCCAATTATCTGCGTGAACTCGCGGGCGACTTCCACACCTGGTATAACGCGCACAAAATGTTGGTTGATGAACAGCCGGTTCGCGATGCGCGTATAGCACTGAGCCAATCTGTCCGTCAGGTAATAGCCAATGGGCTGGAAATTTTGGGTGTGTCAGCACCGGAGTCCATGTAACGATGGCCCGTGATTACGCCAAGCGCTCGCAAAGCAACAAATCGCGAAGAACCAGCGACAAACGCAAGCCAGCACAGCGCACACGGAAAAAATCCGTTAGTAGTGGTAGCGGCGTGCGCATTTTTTTTGCGGGCGTGTTAACCGGTGTTTTTGCCAGCTTTTTACTCTACCTGAGCACCCTCGATGCCGATCCAAACATTGAACACACTCCGAAGGTGACAACACATTCCCCCGGCGTTGAAAAAACGGCCCCCAGGCCGCGTTTTGATTTTTACAAGCTACTGCCCGAGCAAACCATCGATATTGATGTAGAGCCAGCTCCCGATGTGGGGTCTCGCCGCAGCGCAAACACCAATCACGATGTCTATGTATTGCAGGCGGGCTCGTTTCGACAGCGTGAAGACGCAGATCGCCGGCGCGCCGAGCTACTACTACTTTCTCTGGCTCCAAGCATTGAAGAAACCACGGGCGATAACGGCCGCTGGTTCCGCGTATACCTCGGCCCGTTTCAATCAAAGTCAGCCATGGCGAGAGCGCGCAGCCTCACAGCAAATCAAGATATAGATACGCTGCTACTCAAACGCGAAGCGCCCTGACGCTTCAATGCAGGCCATGAGAATCTGTAGAGAGGCCTTGAATTTGTCTTAAGCTCCCCCATAACTGATGGATTGCTGTAAATTTCGAGTTCACTGCCAAAACGCCATCCATTTTTTCGACATTCGGCACCTTAAGACATTCAGCACAATCAGAAAGACAGGAGTTACCCATGGAACAATACCGAGGCACCACCATACTGTCAGTACGACGCGGCAACAGCGTCGTCATCGGCGGTGATGGGCAGGTCTCCATGGGCAATACGGTGATGAAAGGCAATGCTCGCAAGGTGCGCCGCCTCTATAAAGATCAAGTGATTGCAGGATTTGCTGGCGGCACGGCAGACGCCTTCACCCTATTCGAGCTATTTGAAGCACAACTCGAAAAACATCAGGGGCATTTAGTCCGGGCAGCGGTTGAACTGGCCAAGGCCTGGCGAACTGAGCGCTCACTGCGTCAGCTAGAAGCATTACTGGCCGTTGCCGATAAAGATACATCGCTCGTTATTACCGGCAACGGTGATGTTATTGAGCCAGAAGATAATCTGATTGCAATTGGCTCCGGCGGCCCATTTGCCCAATCAGCCGCTCGCGCTTTACTGGACAACACTGATTTTGATGCCCGCACGATCGTTGAGAAAGGTCTGGGCATTGCCGGCGACATCTGCATTTATACCAACCACAACAGAACCATCGAAGAACTCGAATTTTAGGCACCCCATGTCCAATATGACTCCCCGCGAGATTGTTCACGAACTCGACAAACATATCATTGGCCAAGATGAAGCTAAACGCGCTGTGGCAATAGCACTGCGCAATCGCTGGCGTCGCATGCAGCTGGATGAAACGTTGCGCGCAGAAATTACGCCAAAAAACATTTTGATGATTGGTCCCACCGGTGTCGGCAAAACCGAAATAGCACGCAGGCTAGCAAAGCTGGCGAATGCACCGTTCGTTAAAGTGGAAGCCACCAAGTTCACAGAAGTCGGGTACGTTGGCAGAGATGTAGAATCGATCGTGCGTGACTTAGTTGATGTTTCAATGAAAATGTACCGCGAACAAGAAATGACCAAAGTGCGCTTTCGGGCTGAAGAAGCAGCCGAAGAGCGCATTCTTGATATTTTGTTGCCCGCAGCGCGAGATACCGACAGTGATTCATCCTCGAGTACGCGCCAACTGCTACGCAAAAAATTGCGCGAAGGAGAGCTTGACGAAAAAGAAATTGAAGTAGAAATTTCAGCCGCTGCAGCCGGCGTCGAGATCATGGCGCCGCCCGGCATGGAAGAAATGACCAACCAGCTGCAAGGTATGTTCTCCAATATGTCTCGCCAGCAGAGCAAACCGAAAAAAATGCCCATAAAGGCTGCTTTCGAGGCTTTGCGCGATGAAGAAGCGGCCAAGATGGTTAACGAAGACGAGTTGAAACAACGGGCTCTGACGGCCGCTGAAGAAAACGGCATCGTATTCATTGACGAACTGGACAAAGTCGCCAAGCGCTCCGAAGGCGCTGGCGCCGATGTATCACGCGAAGGTGTGCAGCGCGACCTGCTACCACTCATAGAAGGCTCAACCGTCACCACAAAACACGGCACAATCAAAACAGATCATATTCTTTTTATTGCCTCAGGCGCTTTTCATCTGGCTAAACCTTCCGACCTCATTCCCGAGCTTCAGGGGCGTCTACCCATTCGCGTCGAGCTCAACGCGCTGAGTCCCGAAGACTTTGAAAGAATCTTGACTGAGCCAGACGCATCGCTCACAGAGCAGTATCAGGCACTGCTGGGAACAGAGGGTCTTGAAGTTACTTTTAGTCGCGAGGGTCTTAGGCGCATTGCGGAAACGGCCTGGCAAGTAAACGAACGCACAGAAAATATCGGAGCAAGGCGTTTGCACACTGTAATGGAACGCCTGCTCGAATCGATTTCATTTGGCGCCGCAGACGCTGGGCTAAACAGCGATTCTCTGCTAGTTGACGAAGCTTATGTCGATGAGCAGCTCGCGGCACTCAGTGCTGACGAAGATCTTTCACGATTTATTCTGTAAGTGGAGCTAACACTGTGACCACTGCGCAAACACCCATAGGTATCAACTTACATACGCGCTCCCGTGAACTGACGCTTACCTACGCTGACGGGGAAACCTTCTCGCTGCCCTGCGAATACTTGCGAGTGTACTCCCCCTCAGCAGAAGTGATGGGGCATGGCCCCGGGCAAGAAGTGCTGCAAACGGGCAAGATGAGGGTCAATATTCAGGCGATCAACCCGGTGGGCAACTACGCATTGCAATTGGTCTTTGATGACGGCCACGATACTGGCCTTTACTCCTGGGATTACCTCTACACCCTTTGCACTGAGCAGGATAAAAAGTGGCAGGCTTACCTAGATCGCCTGACAGCCGCGGGCGCTACCCGTGACCCTGATGTGCAAGTTCTCAATCTCTAGGTAGCTAACCAGCCAACTACCGACAATCTGTCCGCACATCACGTTGTACTAGTGATTCAACTAGCCGCTATAATGCGCCCAGCGCTTTTTTCACCTGCGGCCATGCCTTGAACGGTAGATTGGCCGCACACCGCAACCGGGTAACACCGCCATGAATGACAAAGACACCACACATTTCGGCTATCGCGATGTCGACAAGGAAGAAAAGGCAGGTTTAGTGGCCGGCGTTTTCCATTCTGTCGCCGCGCAGTACGATGTCATGAACGATTTGATGTCTGTGGGCATTCATCGCCTATGGAAACGGTTCACGATCGAGCTCTCTGGCGTACGCAAGGGAAACTCCGTACTTGATATTGCAGGCGGCACGGGCGACCTCGCAGCGAAGTTCGCCGAGCTTGTTGGCGCCGAAGGCAGGGTAGTCTTAGCTGACATCAACGATTCCATGCTCAAAGTCGGCCGCGACAAACTTTTAGACAATGGCCGAATAGCCAACATTGAGTTCGTGCAAGCAGATGCGCAATTTCTGCCATTTCCGGATGACAGCTTCGACTGCATCACTATTGCATTGGGCTTGCGCAATGTGACAGACAAAGATCTTGCACTGCGCTCAATGCTGCGCGTTTTAAAGCCCGGTGGAAAGTTGCTTGTTCTGGAGTTCTCAAAACCGCAAAACGAGCTGCTCAGTAAGGCTTACGACATTTACTCGTTCCGAGTTCTGCCGGTGATGGGCCAAATCGTGGCGAATGACAGTGAAAGCTATCAGTACCTTGCTGAATCCATTCGTATGCATCCAGATCAGGAAACGCTATTGGAAATGATGGAAGACGCTGGTTTTGCGCAATGCGAGTATCACAACATGACAGGCGGTATTGTTGCGCTGCACAAAGGCGTGAAGGTCTAACATGAACAGCGTTGTCGCCTGAGATGGCAGAGGGTATAGATCCAGCACTGCAAACCGCGGCACTCGCTGCTTTGGAAGCTGGACTCAATCGCACGCTTAATCTGGCTCCCATGGCCTTGGAGCAGCTAAAAACGCAGCAAGGAAACGTTTTTGCACTCCACTGTACGGCCCCTGCGGTCAACGCTTTCCTACACATTACTGAACAAGGCATCAGGTTAGCGGGTGTTCATGAAGGTGATGTGACTACTAGCATCACAGGCAAAGCCGCTGACTTTCAAGCACTGGCAACCTCTTCTGACCCGACAGCAACGTTGATTAATGGCGGGCTGGAGCTGGAGGGCGACAGTGCTCCGCTGATTGAGTTACAGAAAGTTCTTTCTGGCTTAGACATGGATTGGGAGGCCCCGCTAGTCGATACGCTAGGCGATGTGGTCGGCCATCAAATCGCGCGCCTACTGCGGCACGCTTTTTCCTGGGGGCAACAGGCGTCCCGCAGCCTGGAGCGTCAGCTTGGCGAATTTATTCATGAAGAGGCCAGGCTAACGCCTCCACAGCTAGAACTTGAAGACTTCTACAGCGATGTAAAAACGCTGGTGCAACGCGTAGAGCGCGCGCAGTCACGCATGCAGCGATTGCAATCGCGCATCGCCAAACTGCAGGAGTAAGCGATGTCTCGCATACTCAGGCTAAGCAAAATTTTGCGGGTTGTAGGCCGCTATAGACTCGACGAGTTTATCGACCTAAATCAACTTCCGACTTCTGCACGCACAGCGCTGCGGCTGGCGCCCTGGCGGCTACACTCCGCCCCTAATTTGCCGCGCGGCGAACGCCTTAGGCTCGCACTGGAAGAACTTGGCCCGGTATTTATCAAGTTTGGTCAGATGCTTTCGACACGCCGCGATTTACTTCCAGAAGACATCGCAGATGAGTTAGCCAAGCTGCAAGACAATGTGCCGCCCTTTCCAGCCAATGAGTCTGTTGCGATTGTAGAAGATGCACTGGGTAAAAAAGTAAGCGAGCTCTTCGCCAGCTTTGACGTTGAACCCATGGCTTCCGCCTCGGTCGCTCAAGTTCACACGGCTACCCTGCACAGCGGTGAATCTGTGGTGGTGAAAGTAGTAAGGCCAGATATTGAACCGGTAATACGCCAAGACATTGCCCTACTGTCGACACTTGCAAAACTGGTAGCCAATTACGTACCCCAGGGCCGGCGCCTAAGGCCGGTAGAAGTGGTGAATGACTACGAGCTGGTAATACTCGACGAGTTGGATCTTGGCCGCGAGGCCGCTAATGGCAGTCAATTAAGGCGTAATTTCGAAGGTAGCAATCTGGTCTACGTTCCCAAGGTGTATTGGGATTACTCGTGCCGCAACGTCCTGACCATGGAGCGGATACAGGGAATACCTGTTACCGACATCAAAAAACTGCAAGCGCTGGGTACAGACATGAAGCTCCTGGGCGAACGCGGGGTAGAGATTTTTTTCACGCAGGTTTTCCGTGACAGCTTCTTTCACGCAGACATGCATCCGGGCAACATCTTCGTGGATGCTACCAATCCTGCCGACCCAACTTACATAGCGGTCGACTGCGCCATCGTTGGCAGTTTGAGTGACGCAGACCAGTACTACCTTGGCCGAAACTTGCTGGCCGTATTTCAGCAAGACTATCGGGAGGTCGCCAGATTACACGTAGAGTGTGGCTGGGTACCTGCTGATACACGCGTACAGGATTTCGAATCTGCCATGCGCGCAGTTTGCGAACCTGTGTTCGAGCGGCCCATCAGCGAAATTTCGTTCGGTGAGCTGCTGATCTACCTATTCCAAACTGCCGCGCGGTTCGATATGGAGATTCAGCCTTCGCTGGTTCTACTACAAAAGACGCTCTTGAACATTGAAGGGCTCGGCCGGCAGCTGTACCCCGAACTGAACCTCTGGGATACAGCCCAACCGTTTCTTGAAGATTGGGTAGCGCAGCGATACTCCCCCCAAACCGTCATCAAGCGGCTCCAGCAACAGGCGCCCGTATGGCTCGAACAATTACCGCAATTACCCGACGCTGTTCTCCAAAGCTTGAATACCGGCAAAACACCCACTCAGCAGCAGACTCACGCAAGCGCAGGTGCAGTGCACTTAGCTGGTACACAACCTGACAGGGCACCTTCGCGCAAATGGCAGTGGTTGGGGGTCGTGCTCGTGGCCTTATCGATATTGATTGCCTCGCCCAGCCTGTATGGCTCGGCGGTGAATCTGCTTCGGCAGGCACCCATTGCCAGCTGGCTGCTGGGTATTACAGGTGTTGCCCTTCTCTGGCCGCGCAAACGCTGAGCACATGTGCCTTGCCGCGGGCTGTGCCATAATGCGCAGTAAGCAAATCTAGACTGACCGAGCACAACGCAGTGTTGGAACACATCAAATGGAATGAGCAGGGCCTTATACCGGCAATCGCACAAGATTGGCGCAACGGCGAAGTACTCATGCTCGCATGGATGAACGAAGAAGCATTGCGCCTGACCATGGCCGAGCAGCGTGCTGTCTACTGGTCACGCTCACGCGCAAAAATCTGGCGCAAAGGCGAAGAGTCCGGGCATGTGCAGGAACTCAAAGAGCTCCGCTTAGACTGCGACGCCGATACCGTACTGTTAAAAGTTGAACAAATTGGCGGCATCGCCTGTCACACAGGTCGGCGGCACTGCTTTTTCCAACAATACAGAGAAGGCGAATGGCAAACGACGGATGATGCAGTGAAGTCTCCAGACGAAATTTACGGGAAACAGCCATGAGCCACAAAACAGCCATGAGCGGAGAGACAGCCATGAGCCACAAAACAGCCATGAGCCGACGAAAATCATGAGCGATATATTGCAACAGCTCGCGCAAACCCTGGAACAGCGCAAAGGTGCTCAGCCAGATACGTCTTACGTTGCGAGTCTGCACCACAAAGGCCTCAACAAGATTCTTGAAAAAGTCGGTGAAGAGGCCACAGAAGTTATCGTCGCCGCGAAAGATGTTAGCGCAGAGCCACCCAATTCTGGCTCGAACAACGATGCTGGAAAAACGGAGCTAGTAGGTGAAGTAGCCGACCTTTGGTTCCACAGTATGGTTCTGCTTTCACATTTGGATATCGATGTAAACGAAGTATTGCAGTGCCTTAGTGATCGAGTTGGCATTTCGGGGCTAGATGAGAAAGCGGCTCGCAATAAAGAGCACTAAACTTGGGATATCATAGCCAAATGATATAGCGTGGACAGTGGCGTGGTAAATAGCGGGTTAGCTTGGAGAAAGGCGAGCTTAGGCCGCTGGTAAATTAACAGGAGGTATTTATGGGACTTGGTGGAATTAGTATTTGGCAGTTGTTGATCATTCTTGCCATCGTCATCATGTTGTTTGGCACTAAACGCCTGCGAACGCTGGGCAGCGATTTGGGCTCTGCCGTTAAGGGCTTTCGCAAGAGCATGTCAGACGACGATGCAGCGAATGGGACAGACAAAGACCCGGTAGACGGGCCAGAAAACTCAACGCCTGAAAAGTAGATAAGCCATGTTCGACATTGGTTTTGCAGAGCTCATCGTAATAGCGATTGTTGGGCTGTTAGTTATTGGGCCTGAACGCTTACCTGGCGCGATCCGCACCGGCGCGGTTTGGTTGGGCAAGCTACGCCGTGGCTTCAATGAAATAAAGATGGAAGTTCAGCAAGAACTGCACAACGATTCTGTAATGCAGGATTTACGCAAAACGGGCGAGCAAATCAAAGAAAACACTGAGAGCCTTTCTGACGATTTGCACAAAACCATCGCCCCTCTCACACAGCTGAATGAGCGTGGCGACGAACCACCTGCTAAAACGGAACAGCAAGCCGGCCAGGAGACAGAGGCCGAGGAGCCGCTTAGCGCCAGCACCGGAAAAGAATGAGCGAAACAGAAACTACTGACCAGCCGATGCCACTTGTCGCGCACCTCACAGAACTGCGCGACAAGTTGCTGCGCGCCATTCTTGCAGTGTTAATCGTGTTTATTTGCCTGTTCCCATTTGCTAACGATATTTACGCTTTTGTATCAGAGCCGCTAAGGGCGTTACTCCCTGCTGGCGCCACCATGATCGCCACAGAAGTCGCATCGCCTTTTTTTACGCCGTTCAAACTAACCTTAATGGCAGCCATTTTTTTAGCTGTGCCCTACCTGCTTTATCAAGTTTGGAGTTTTATTGCTCCGGGCATGTACAAACATGAAAAAAGGCTAGCGATCCCGCTGCTAGCTTCAAGCGTTGCACTGTTTTATGCCGGCGCTGCTTTTGCCTACTATGTGGTGTTCCCTCTGATCTTCGCTTTTTTCACCAGCGTAGGGCCAGAAGACATTACCATGATGACGGACATCAACAGTTATCTGAATTTTGTTTTGAAGCTGTTCTTTGCGTTTGGCGTGGCGTTTGAAATACCCATTGCAGCAGTGCTACTCATTTGGGCCGGTGTTACCACGCCGCAAAACCTGGCCAGCAAGCGGCCTTACATCATTGTGGGCTGTTTCATTTTTGGCATGTTACTCACGCCACCCGATATTATTTCGCAGTCACTGCTAGCCATACCAATGTGGCTCTTGTTTGAGCTGGGCGTATTTTTTGGCGCACTAACGCAACAGCGTGTTGCCTCAAAGCTTCAGGGCCGCCAGTAGCAATCGCTACCGCCAAAAAAGCGTTTAGCGTTTAGCCATTAAGCCGCCATCAGCCACCAGGGTAATCCCGGTGGTGTAACCCTCTGAAGCAAGATAAAAAATCGGATTTAGAATCTCTTCCGTTTCAGCAATGCGCGGAATGATAGCGGCATCAATCATGCCCTGCTCGTAATGCGGAAGCGCTGCCAGCGCACCATCTGTGAGATCACTGTGATAGCTGCCCGGCGCGAGCGCATTCACGCGAATCTTCCACTCTGCCCATTCTTGCGCCATGACCTCAGTCATCGCTTTCATGCCCGCCTTGGTAGCTGCATACATGCCGTTATAAGCGGGTGTGGTAAGGGCTGCTACAGACAGTACGTTGATAACACAACCACCGCCCTGCTCGCCCATCTTCGGCGCCAAGCGTGATGCCAAATACCAGGGCCCCTTTAAATTGACGTCCACCATTTTGTCGAACGCTCGCGGCTCGATATCGGATAACGGCCCAAGCGCGACATTGATACCAGCGTTGTTGACCAGAATATCGACCGCACCAAAGCGCTCGTAGCTGGCTTCAATAAGCGCATCAATATGCTCGAGCGTACCCATATGACAGGCAACTGCCAGGGCTTCGCCCCCCGCTTGCTCGATCATGCTGACCACATCATTACAGGATTCAATTTTGCGGCTTGCGACGACAACCTTCGCACCCTCGGCAGCAAACCCTAGCGACATAGCGCGCCCCAGCCCTCGACTACCGCCGGTGACAATAACCACCTTTCCAGCAAACTTTCCGGTCGCGTCTTCACTCATTATGTATTGCTCCTAACAATTTTGAATGCCACCTTGCCCACAAGCATTGCGCCAATATCATTCCGCAGGCTAAGCCACTACACTGGGCAAAGCGATACACTAGCACGAACCCTTTGCCCCGCCACGAGCCTTGCGCATGAACCCAATCGTAGTTAACTCATTTGATCCAATAGTTAAACCTATTGGTCTAACGCCCTCCTTCTTCCGTCGCAAAGCGGTACAGTAACCCGATGACTGAAAAATCTTCTCGCGGTATCGGCTCGCTGTGGCCGGTCATTAGCCTACTCAAAAACTACAAACCACAGCTCGTCGGTGCGAGCCTGGCACTCCTTTTTACAGCGGGCGCCACGCTTTATCTCGGCCGGGGCGTGCAGGTACTGATAGACCAGGGATTTGGCGATGGCTCTAACGAAGCGCTCAGAGGGGCTATCTCACTGCTTATTGCCATTGCTGCGGCTATCGCAGTGGGTACCTTTGTTCGCTTTTACCTAGTCTCATGGCTGGGCGAGCGCATTAGCGCCGATATCCGCACCACCGTATTCAATAATCTGGTAACGCTGCACCCCGGTTTTTTTGAGACTAATCGCAGCGGTGAAATTATGTCTCGCCTCACCACCGACACCACGCTATTGCAAACCATCATTGGCTCCTCATTCAGTATGGCTCTACGCAGCAGCCTCACCACCACTGGCGCACTCGTGATGATGTTTTTCACCAACTTAAAATTGAGCCTGATTATCGCCGGTGGGGTACCGCTAATCCTTCTGCCTATTATGATTTTCGGCCGACGCGTAAGAAAGCTGTCAAACGAAAGCCAAGACAGCATCGCCAGCGTGGGCAGCTATGCGGGCGAAGTCATTCAACACATTCGTGTAGTGCAAAGCTACACCCGCGAGCAATTTGAAGCGGATGCTTTTTCGCGTGAAGTTGAGCGCGCATTCGCTATTGCCAAACGCCGTATTTGGCAGCGCTCTCTGCTCATCTGCGGCGCCATCCTGCTACTGTTTGTTGGCATGTCGGGCATGCTCTGGGAGGGCGGCAGAGACGTCATCAGCGGCCAGATGACGGGCGGTGAGCTGGGTGCGTTTGTGTTCTATGCCATTATGGTCGGCAGCGGTTTCGCGACTATTTCCGAAGTGTGGGGTGAGCTACAGCGCGCTGCCGGCGCAGCAGAACGCCTCGTAGATCTTATCAATACGCAAAGCGAGATCGAAGATCCGGGCTGGCAAGAAAGCGCCTCACCCAGCACACAACCTGAAATTTGCATTAACGTCGTCACGTTCTCCTACCCCACTCGGCTTAACCAAAAAGCCCTTGACGAGTTTACGCTCACCATTGAATCAGGCCGGAGCCTCGCGTTAGTTGGCCCCTCTGGCGCAGGTAAGTCGACAGTATTCGAACTATTGCAGAGGTTCTATGACCCGCAGGAAGGCGAGATATTGCTAGACGGCGCAAACATCCAAAGCCTGGGCCTTCAACAACTGCGTAACAACATCGCACTGGTACCACAGCAACCTGCCTTATTTACCGGCGACGTGCGATACAACATCGCGTATGGCAATTTGGATGCGAGTGACGAAGAAATCGTCAGCGCAGCGAAAGCAGCGCACGCCCACGAGTTTATTAGTGCCCTGCCTGAAGGTTATGGCAGCCATTTGGGCGATCAAGGCGTGAGGCTTTCAGGGGGGCAGCGCCAACGTATTGCAATCGCAAGGGCTATCCTCAACAACCCGCGTATTCTTTTGTTGGATGAAGCAACCAGTGCGCTAGATACGCAAAGTGAACACCAGGTGCAGCAAGCATTAGAGAGGCTTATGCAGAACCGCACTACGGTGATCATCGCGCACCGTCTCTCTACGATTTTGCACGCCGATAGAATTGCGGTGATGGATCAAGGTGGCCTGGTCGCAGTTGGAACTCACGAGGAGCTACTAAAAAGCTGTGATCTCTACGCAAAGCTTGCAAAGCTCCAGTTTCGCGAACCAGAATGTGTTGACGAACGCCATCAAGAGCTTAACCAATAACTGCGGCACCATAACCGGCGATAAACTCTGGTGGCAATCGACGGGCCTTTCCCGTGCTCATTTCAACGCAGGCGAAATTCATTTTCCCGCGCAATACCGTCACCTCATCGGATAACCGTAACACCTGAAACTCTCTTTTCATTGTGAGCTTGCCATCCCATGCCACTATCCATGTGGCCACTGCAACCGCGTCGCCCTCACGGGAAGCCTGCAGGTAATCAAATTCACTGCGAGTGATCACCATAGCCCGATCGAGCGCTTCGTAACTAACAAGATCAAGCCCCAAGGCAACCGAATGCGACCAAGCGGCTCGCTCACACCACTTTACATAGACCGCGTTATTGGTGTGTCGCAGACCATCGATATCTTCTGCCTGTACAGATGTCTCTAAAACAAAAGGATCAGGATGATCCCAAGGCAGCTGGCTCATCAAGCGCGCCCGGCCAGTGCTTCAGCGAACTCAGCTTCAAGCGGCTTTTGAGCAAAGTGTGCAAAGCCATAGATGACCGCAATAACGGGACAAATGAAATTGAAAAATGCATAGGGCGCGTAACTGAATGTGGCGACACCCAGAGTGGCTGACATATAGGCACCGCAGGTGTTCCACGGTATTAACGCTGAAGTCAGCGTTGCAGAATCCTCTAGCGTACGTGATAGGTTTAACCGTGACAGACCTCGCTGCTCGTACGCATCCTTATACATACGGCCGGGCAGGGCTACCGCAATAAACTGATCCGCCGAGAGAATGTTGGTACCAAAACACGTAAGCACTGTGGTGCTGATAAGGGAGCCTGTGCTGTGCACGCGACGCAACGCCACCTGGAGCAAGTAGTTCAAGATACCGGTACGCTCTAACACTCCGCCAAAACCCAGAGCACAGATAATCAACCAGACGGTATTGAGCATGCTACTCATACCGCCTTTACTCAGCAGCTCATCCAAAAAAACGTTGCCACTATTGGACGAGTAACCACCGTATAAACTAATCCATACGCCTTTTAGCTGTACAAAAGCACCATTCAAACCCGGCGCATCCCCCGCTAAGCGCTGCACGGCATCCGCTTGAAAAATAACCGCAAAAAGCGCCCCTACCAGAGCGCTCAAAATGATCGCTGGGTAGGCAGGGAATCGCTTGTAGACTAGAAAAAGCATAAATAGCAATGGCAACAGAAGGTGAATGCCAATTGAAAATTGAGTATCAAGCGCCGCCTGAAGCTCCGCTATCTCCTGTGGCGTTGCTGCACCGCTGCTGCCTATGAGTGCAAAAATAATCAGCGCAATCGTAAATGCGGGTACCGTCGTCCATAACATATGCCGGATATGATCAAAGAGGTCTACGCCTGTTGCAGCGGCTGCCAGGTTTGTCGTGTCTGACATAGGCGAGAGCTTGTCGCCAAAATAGGCACCGGAGATAATCGCTCCCGCGGTGATAGCAGGCGACAGCTCAAAGCTGCCCGCTATACCCATAAGGCCTATCCCCAAAGTACCGGCCACCGTCCATGAACTACCAATGCTGATGGCTACTAGCGCGCAAATAGCCGCGCTGGCGGCGTAAAAAACACTGGGATTAAGCACTTCAACGCCGTAGTAAATCATCGCCGGAACCGTTCCCGACAGAATCCAGGTGCCAATCAACATACCGACAGAAAGCAAAATCAACATGGGGCCGAGCCCCACGACAATACCGTCGATAATTCCCTGCTGCGCCTCTTTCCAGGGAATTCCGATACCACGGCCTACCAGCGCGGCCACACAACTGGCCAATACCAGGGCTATCTGATTAGCGCCAAAGGAAGAATCTGCACCAAAGAGGTAGACCGAGCACGCCAACAAGCTGACAAGAAACACAATGGGAGTAAGCGCCAACGGCAAGGTTAGCCCAGAGGGTGCTTTTCGATTATCTGTCACTCTGGCGGTTTTCCTGTTCGATGAGTCTGGTTAAAGCATGCGATGAGGCATGATGAACCAAAACAGGTCTGACTTGAAGCGAGCATTGCAGTAGCATGCACAACAGATGGACATGCTGCCCGAACAACCACTTAGCCCTCTTTATTATCGCGACAACTTTTGCCGGCTGTGCGAAACCGTGCAGAGCCAGTATGCCGACATTCTCAGTCACGACGAAATTGAGCACCTGCAAAGTTTCCACGCCGCTTCGCTGGACGCGCAGTGTTTATATGTGCGCCTAATTTCGCGCACTGGCCCGCTCTTTAGAACCAGCAAACTACACTATCCTGAAATTTCAGATATGGCCGCAGCTCTGCTAGAGCTTGTAAATGGCGCATTAGTTGTCCCCTATGAAGTGCTGGATATTGACGACTTGGCGGCGCTCTACACGCGCAAAGAGCTTGAGGAAATGTTTTGCGATCGTCTCGCGTCACAGGCACTGCCAAAAAAGGCCACAACAAAAGGCGATTTGATTAATGCTATCGATGCACTGGAACTGACTAGTGAAGATATCGCTCACTATCGAGCAACGGTAGATTCGGGCGAGATCGTATCTCCATCAGGCGAAGAAACTGTTGCGCTTTTACAGCTGCTGTTTTTTGGAAATCGCCATCAAAGCCTTACCCAGTTTGTTTTAGAAGATCTGGGTGTCGCGAAGTTCTATCCGTACGCACTCCACCCTGAGCACCGCCTATTCAGCTGCAGGGAATCTGTCGAGGAGTACCTCTGTTGCGCTGAGCTTGCCGATGCACGTTACGCGCTTCTTGACAACGATCAGGCCGAAGCGCTGCCAGAGCTTGCGCGTGAAGTACTTCGCTTCAATGTGCGCTTTGAATCTACCCGTCAACGCTGGAACAAGTTGTGCAATCGGCTTGCTAGAGATTTGGAACGTCAGCAGGATTGGGAGCAAGCATTGGCTTTATATGCTCGGAGTCAGAGCCACCCTGCGCGAGAAAGAAGCGCAAGAATTTTGGAAAAAACTGAACAGTGGCAGTCTGCAAGCGCCGTTTGCGAAGCAATTTTAAGCCAGCCATTAAACGAGGCTGAGCATGAAGCAGCACAGAAAATTGGTCCGCGCTTACTGAAAAAGCTCAACGGCACGCGCACGAAGAGACATCGTGATGCTTTTGATGAGCTTCAGCTGTGCATCGTCCAAGGCGAAGGTTCTGTTGAACAGCTGGCAGCACTGGAGCTTGAGCATTACTGGTCGCGTGTTCACTACGTTGAAAACAGCTTGATGAACGCGCTGTTTGGGCTGGCTTTCTGGCCGGTAATATTTGCCGATCGACCCGGCGTGTTTCATCATCCGTTCCAGAGAGCGCCGGCTGATATGTACGATGGTGCATTTCAAAGCAATCGTGAGGCGTTGGTTAAGAAACGCTTCGAGCTTTTGGAGGCAGAAGATTTGGCGCGACTCATCGGGGAGGCATACGACGAATACTGTCTCTACCAAAATCACTGGGTAGACTGGCGGTTTATCGATAAAGAGATGCTTGAAGAAGCGGTTCGTGTTATCCCCAGCGAACATCTAACCGCCATTTGGAAACGAATCCTGTTTGACCCTCAAGAGAATCGAACCGGCTTCCCTGACCTCATTGCATTCGGGGAACGGGCAGGTGAGTACGCGCTGATCGAGGTCAAAGGCCCGGGCGATGCACTGCAGAATAATCAGAAGCGATGGCTTAGGTTTTTCCAAGAAAATGCTATCCCGGCAAAAGTAGCGTGGGTCTCGTGGCACGAACAGCAAAATGACTGAAGACTTACCCGATCCGAGCTCACAGGGTAGTCAACGTGAAGACACCCCGACGCTCTCAATTGCAGTGGCCGACTTGGCGCGATTTTGCCATAGAACAGGCGACATCGATCACCGCTTCAAGCCTTCACCCACAGGCGCACAGGGGACTGCAGGGCACCAAAGCCTGTATCAACAGCGCCCAGCAAGCTACATAAGTGAATACGCGGTCGAACACAAACATGTAACAAAGGATGTAAGCGTTACCCTCAGAGGCCGCGCCGACGGCTATGATCCAGAGCAGAACATTCTGGAGGAAATCAAGACATGCCGCGTGGAAGCCAACGCTATTCCCGAGGCTGTTGCCACGCTACACATGGCCCAGGCAAAGCTCTACGCCGCCATCATCGCCCAGCAAGAAAACTTACCGAAAATACGCGTGCGGGTAACATGGCTCAACATCGACACTAATCAAGAGTGGGATACGACGCAAGACTGCTCAAACGCAGACTTAGCTGCGTTTCTTGACGAAACGCTGGGCTTCTTTTCCAGCTGGTTGGAGACACTGCAAACACTGCGCATGCAGCGCGATATAAGCATCATCGATCTCGACTTTCCCTATGGGGATTTTCGCGCAGGGCAAAGACAACTAGCCGAGATGGCTTATAAATGCATCGATCAGGCTGGACAACTACTCATTGAAGCACCTACGGGTATTGGCAAAACGGCAGCTCTGCTGTACCCGGCGCTGAAGGCGCTAGCGACAAAAAAGCACGACAAAATCATTTTCACCACCGCCAAAACAGTTGGCCGACGGGCGGCTGAAGATACGCTGCTTCACTTTGGTGAAGCAGGTTTTGCTGGCCGGGCACTAACACTGTCGGCCAAAGAAAAAATTTGCCTTTCGCCAGGGCACGCCTGCCATGCCGATGACTGTCCTTACGCGGCGGGCTACTACGACAAACTTGCAGCTGCTTTGAAGGAAGCAATAAAGCAACCGTCTCTTCGGCGCGAAGATTTAGAAGCATTGGCCAGAGAGTTTGAGGTGTGCCCCTATGAGTTGTCATTGGACTTGCTGCCATGGGTCGACATCATCATTGGCGACATTCACTACGCCTACAGTCTCAGTGCAAACCTCGGCAACACAATGCTCAACGACGACAACCGCTGGACGGTGCTTGTCGATGAAGCCCACAACCTGCCCGATAGAGCGCGCTCAATGTACAGCGCCACACTGGATAAATCAGCGCTGATGCAGGCCAAAAAATCGGCCAGCGGCTCAGTGAAACGCGCATTAAACGGCGTGAATACGGCGATGCTCGCTCTGCAAAAAATGGATTGGCAAGAGGATGATTTCCACAGCAGCGACAGCCTGCCAGGTTCACTGCCGCGCTCCCTGGAAGCTTTAGTGGGCTGTGTCGGTGAAGCATTGGCAGAGCGCGCCACGTATTTGCATCAACACCCTCCGGTCATGGATTTTTACTTTGCTGTTTTGCAATTCATGCGCGTCGCTGATTGCTGGGCAGACGACTACCGTTTTGAAATGACCCGCGGCAGCGGCAAGCAGAGCCTGGAGCTTAGGCTAAACTGTCTGGACCCTGCGCGACTGCTGCGCGATAAGCAAAAGGCTGCACATGCGGTCATCGCATTTTCTGCCACATTGTCACCGCTGCACTGGTCGCGCAATCGACTGGGGCTGGCACCGGATGCGGTTCAAATTCAAGCCGAGTCTCCTTTCGATAAAAATCAGCTAGAGGTACAGCTAGCAACGCAGATCGATACCCGCTATGCCTACCGCGAACAATCCGCACCCACACTGGCACACACCATTACGCAGTGGTTAACCCAAAAACCCGGCAACTGTATCGTCTACTTTCCTTCCTATGCCTATATGGATACGGTGCTTTCTCTACTACAGATACACGGCGCACAATGGAGCGATCGCACACTTTGGCAGCAGCAACGCGACGGTGGCGAACATGCCCAGCAAACGCTGCTTGCTTTACTCGAAGAGCGCAGGGACATTGTAGCCTTCTGCATTTTAGGTGGCATATTCGGTGAAGGCGTAGATCTACCCGGGGAACAATTGAGTAGCGTGATTATCGTTGGCGTTGGCACACCACAGCTCAATCGCGATACGCGCGCCCTTCAGCAATGGTATGAAAAAGAACACGGCGATGGTTTCGACTACACCTTTATTTTCCCGGGAGTGCAAAAGGTGAATCAGGCCCTGGGTAGAGTGGTACGGACGCTCACTGATAACGGTAGTGCACTGCTCATCGATTCTCGATACACCCAGAAACGCTACACCAATCTGCTTCCGCCTTGGTGGGATTACAAACCTGCCGAATGAAACTAAGCGCGCGCTAGACCTCTGTTAGAAACTAAAGCCTGTCTATCCAAGGATATTCTAACTGCATGGCAACGTTCGAAGCGGTAGAGAG
>JBGCFE010000113.1:0-2848 GCA_045106775.1 Halioglobus sp. | reverse complement strand
TTTTACCAAGAGCGACACTGAGTTGTTCTCCCTGTTTCGTCACTGTGCTTTGGCGATATTGAACACCGATAGCGAACAAGATAATGCGCAGGAAGTGCTAGACGATTTTGCAGATTTTGATGTTCGGCTTTTGCCGCAACCCCGCGGTTTGAAGCTAGAGCTGATTCAAGCACCGTCACGCTCCTTTGTAGATGGCAAAATGATTCGAGGAATTCAGGAGCACCTGTTTTCTGCGTTGCGCGATATTGTCTACACCGATTTCAAAATAACGGCAAAACAAAGCGATCTGCCAACGTCCTCGGATATTACCAACATGGTATTCCGTGTTTTGCGTAACGCAAATGTGGTGAGGCCCGGGCTGCACACAAAAATGGTGGTCTGCTGGGGCGGCCATTCCATACCACGTAAAGAATATGACTACGCAAAGCAGGTGGGCTATGAGTTGGGGCTTCGCGGGCTAGACATTGTAACCGGCTGCGGCATCGGTGCGATGAAAGCGCCGATGAAGGGAGCCGCTGTTGGGCACGCCAAACAGCAAGTGAAAGATGGCCGTTACATCGGCATCACAGAGCCGGGAATCATCGCCTCTGAATCTCCCAATGCCATAGTCAACGAATTGGTGATCATGCCTGATATAGAAAAACGACTCGAGGGGTTTGTACGCCTGGCACATACGATTATCGTGTTTCCTGGCGGTGTGGGCACAGTGGAGGAAATACTCTACCTTCTGGGAATACTCATGCACCCTGACAATCAGGGCCAACTACCGTTGGTGCTGGCCGGGCCGCAGGAATGCGCAGCGTATTTTACCGAGCTGGAATCTTTTCTGGAGCAGTGTTTAGGGCCTGAGGTTCGCAACTACTACCATCTTATTCTTGGCTCTCCGGAAGAGGTTGGTCGTTACGTGCGTGCAGCAACTGAGCAGGTTCACTCTCAGCGCAGTGAGCAAAGTCAGGCCTACTATTTTAATTGGGCGTTGCATATTCAACGGAATTTGCAGGAGCCATTTCTGCCGACGCATGAGGCGATGGCAAAGTTGAAGCTCGATAGCAATCAACCAAAGCATGAGCTGGCCAGCGAGTTGCGACGTGCATTTTCTGGAATCGTCGCAGGCAATGTGAAGCCTTTTGGCATACAGCAAGTGCGGGAGCATGGGCCTTACAAACTTACGGGTGATGCCGCTTACTTGGAAAGTATGGACAGGCTGCTGCGGATGATGGTGCGCGAGCAGCGAATGAAATTAGGCGAGCACGAGAATGACTATCAGCCGTGCTATGAGCTTACTTAGTAACAATTGGATAGAGTGAACATAAAGAGGTTTTTGCAATGTACGATTTGGTGATTCGAAACGGCTCAGTGATTGACGGCAGCGGTAGTGCCGCTCGCAGTGTCGATGTAGCGATTGCAGGCGACCGTATTGTTGCGGTGGGTGCCGATCTTGGGCCGGCGAAGGAAGAGGTGGATGCCGAAGGTAAGCTGGTAACACCGGGTTGGGTGGATATTCATACGCACTATGATGGTCAGGTCTCGTGGGATCCGCTGCTGTCACCATCGAGTTGGAATGGCGTAACAACCGTTGTCATGGGCAACTGCGGTGTAGGCTTTGCGCCTGTGGTGCCTGGAAAAGAAGACTACCTAATTCAACTGATGGAGGGCGTAGAAGACATTCCAGGTGCTGCATTATCCGAGGGCATCTCGTGGGATTGGGAAACCTTCCCACAGTACCTCGAAGCTATTGATGCCCTGCCTCATGCGATTGATTTTGCCGCTCAAGTGCCCCATGGCGCCGTGCGCACGTACGTGATGGGCGAGCGCGGAGCGAACAATTCAGAAGCAACCGCAGAAGAAGTCGCTGCCATGGCTGACATTGTTAAGGAAGGGTTAGAAGCTGGCGCTCTCGGGTTTTCCACCACGCGCACAATTTTGCACCGTGCAGCAGACGGCGAATTGGCACCCGGTACCACCGCAGACCGTGAAGAGGTGATCGGTATCGGGCGGGCAATGGGTGAAGTAGGGCACGGCGTATTCGAGGTGGCCAGTGATCTGGCGCCGGAAGAGGAAGAGTTAGAGTGGATGCGACAGATTGGCCGGGAAACCGGCCGCCCGGTTACATTTGCATGTTTGCAAAACAATGAAGATCCGCAGCAATGGCAGCGTTTGTTAAAGGCAGTGGATGAAGATCGCAAAGCCGGCGGTACGCTAACGCCGCAGGTTGCTCAAAGGCCTGCAGGGGTGTTGTTTAGCTTAGAGAGCTCTGGGCATCCGTTTATTTTGCATGATGCCTACCAACCCGTGGCAGAGCTGCCGATGGCGGAGCGTGTTGCAGCGTTGGCCGAACCCACATTGCGCCGAAAAATTTTGGATAACCCGCCGGATCTTTCAGGGTTACCGGAGGTGTTTACCAAAAGTCTCACTGACTGGGACAACATGTTTGCTCTGGGCGACCCCATCGATTACGAGCCCTCCCGAGACCAGAGCATTCTCAATCAAGCCAAGGTTCGTGGTTGTACGCCCGCTGAGCTTGCGTACGACACGATGCTGGAGCGCAATGGTAAGGGTATTTTGTATATGCCGTTACTGGGCTATTCCAACGGCGACTTTGAAGCACTGCGTACGATGATGGAGCACCCCCATGCGGTATTTGGTTTATCTGACGGTGGCGCGCACTGTGGCCTTATCTGCGATGCCAGCATGCCTAGTTATTTACTAACGCACTGGGCCCGTGATCGCAGCAGAGGCGAGCGCCTGCCCATTGAAAAGTTGGTGCACAACCAAACACAGCGTACGGCAAGCTTCTATGGGATGCATGATAGAGGTTTAATTGCGCCCGGAATGAAGGCCGACATAA
>JBGCFE010000112.1:0-22175 GCA_045106775.1 Halioglobus sp. | reverse complement strand
ATCGATGGCATCTTGAACGACAAAGACGCCGAAAAGAAATTCGTCGAAAAAGCCGGCACCATGGTACAAAAATAGGAGAATAATAATGCTTACAAATATCGTTAGGTTCGCTGCAGGATTTTTTGGTCTATTTCTTTTGTTGATGGGTATTCGGTGGCTGGTCGATCCTGCAGGCGCAGCTGAAGGTTTAGGCATGACCTTGCTTCCTGGCTTAGTCGCTGGAGTGAGTGACGGGCAGGGCCTGAGTACCCAGATCGGTGACTTAGCCTCATTCTTTGTCGTGGGTGGAGTCTTTGGCCTGGTGGGCGCAATCAAACGTAGCGCTGTGCTGATGTTGACACCGGCAGCCCTTGTCTTGGCCACTGCCATTTTTCGCACCATTGCGTGGACAACGCACGGAGCCGGTTTCGCGCAACAGGCCATTATCAGTGAAGTGGTGATGGGTGTTGTGTTTCTGCTCGCTTACTGGCGTTTCTCAAGGTCGCAGGACTAAGCGCAATGTCAGAGCAATCGAACGGACGCTTCAAAGAGCAAGGCGGCGTTGCAACGATGGACCCTAGCCGGTTTCTTCGCTGGGCCACCTCGCGCCTGATGACTAAAATGAGCGCAGAGTCACGCTTGCGTAAAGTGCGCGCAAAATTAGAGTCTGCCCGACAGAAAAAGGGCGAGCCGCATAGAGTAGAGTATTTCCATCAGGTTGATGATGGGTACAGCCATCTCGCGGCGCAATTACTCAAACAATTGTCTACGCGCTATGACATCGAGTTGCAGTGTCATTTAGTCACAGGAGCCACCGGGGACAATTCCCCCGAGCCTGAATTGCTAGCCAGGCTTTCTCGTTACGAAGCGCATTTGGTGGCACCCAGTTACAACCTCTCGTTTCCCGATCATCCGCAGGAACCGTCTGCTAAATCAGTCAAAGCAGCCGCGCAGATATTAGCTGGGCTGGACAACGCCGCGTTCATAGAAAACGCTGCAGCGGTTGGAGCCGCGCTCTGGTCGACTCTGCCTGATCGAATGACTGCGCTCGCCGACGAGTTCAACCCGGTAAGCGCTGATGCCGCCGAACAACGTACTGCGCAGGGCAGCGCTAGACGCGCGGAACTCAAACACTACTCTGGCGCCATGTTTTATTACGCGGGCGAATGGTACTGGGGCGTAGACCGCTTGTACCATCTGGAGCAGCGGCTCAGCGAACTCGGTGCAGACCGCACACCCGGCGAACCGCTGATTGCTCCAAGGCCAGAGACGCCTCTTGGCCCTGCCAAAGATAATGGCTCACTAACGCTCGAAGTTTATCCATCATTGCGCAGCCCCTATACCGCGATTAGTTTTGACCGCGCCGTAGATTTGGCGCGCAAAACCGGGGTAACGCTGTCTATTCGACCTGTGCTGCCGATGGTGATGCGTGGGGTGCCGGCCACTCGGCAGAAGGGCATCTATATTTTTACCGACACGGCGCGTGAGGCGCGAGCAGCCGGTGTGCCGTATGGAAATTTTTATGACCCCATCGGTGAACCGGTACGCAGAGCTTATTCCCTCTACCCGTGGGCGCGTGAGCAGGGTAAAGAGAATGATTTGATCAGCGCGTTTCTGCGCTGCGCTTTTGCCAACGGCATCAACACCAATAAAGAGAGCGGCCTGCAAACAGTAGTCACCGAAGCAGGGCTAGACTGGCAGGAAGCGCAACAGCACTTAGGTAGCACTGGCTGGGAAGCTGAGCTGGAAGCTAATCGCAAGGCTATGTACGACGCAGGCTTATGGGGAGTGCCCAGTTTCAGGTTGCTTGATGCACAGGGCAATCAAAAACTCGCTATCTGGGGGCAAGACAGATTATGGCTGGTAGCTAAAACGATTCAAGCTGAATTAGCGGGCGCCGCTTAACCGGTAAAGTACTCGGTTTTAGTCCCTTTCTTGTACCAATGGTTGCGCTGTTCAAAGGCAAAATAACTTTTGCTCTGCGTGCACAGAATCCACTCAATACCGGGGTTGCGACTGGCAGCTTCACGCATATGCGTTTCCCACCAGCGAGGGGGATACAAGGTGCAGTGTGCGTTGGTGCCATCGGGCAGCACTTTCTTGGCCGGATAGCAGGCCGCCACCACGTATACGCACACTTTGGCGTAGCCAAACAGCTCATCTAACAGCCAGGGAATATCTTCAGCGGGTATGTGCTCTACCACGTCGGTGGAAATGACCGCATCGTAGGTGCCTTCCACGGGTGCGGCGAAGGGCTCATAGCCTGGGTCATAGCAAGTGATCTCAACACCTGGCCACGCTGCAAGGCGTTTATGGCGAACATCGTCTGACGCTTCATTGTTCTGGTAGAGCTTGCCTTTGCCTGAACCAAAGTCGAGCAGGGTGGCGGGCTTGTGCTTGGCGACCATGTCAGCAACAGCCTCTATGTGCGGCTCTAACGAGCGGCCGTCAAAGGTTTCTTCGGCGCTATGGTTAGTATCGGGTCGGCCTTCGCTGTGCAGCGAAGAATACATTTCGGAGAGTTCCAGGTAACGCGGGCTGGGGCTTTCTTTAGAGTAAGTAATGACGGCCGCCTCTTGGTTTAAATCAGTTTAATGCCAGTGTGCGTACTGCGAAGGCGCACAGTATGGCGGCGCGACAGTGTGTGGTCAATTGGCCCCGCTGACGATCGCAGAGGGTAGCTAGCCCAGGAATGCTCACTAGAACGGGAATGAACGCTAGAACAGCGCCGGATAATCCTTCCAGTAATACTTGAGGGAGTTATCTTGCCAGTCTTGATAAATATAATCCCAATCAAGACAGTCTATGCGCCAACCGTGATGAGGCTCCAAGTTGGTAGAAAACACCCGCGCGCCAAAATCGCAAAAGCGAGTATCGATACTCATGCGTACGTCACTCTCGCTGCTGTTTGGCTCTGCTTTATGTACGGTGCATGAATGGAAGATCAATACGTCGCCCGCACTGTAGTCACTCACATGCCAGGTGGTCTCTTCCGGGTATATCTCACACGCCACACCACCCACACCCTGGGTTTGGTGAACTGGGCGTACACCGCGTAAATGTGATTTTGGCAACACCTTCACACGGCCCATATCGCTGCGGATATCGTGTAGTGCTACCCAAATACCGGCCATTGTTGGGCCGGCCTGATGCGAATGCGCATCCTGATGAGGCGGCGTCTCATAGCCAAGCTTCCGTGGCGTAGATATACGCGCCATTTTCATTGGATAGACAAAAACGGGCTTGTTGGTAACAACACCCATGAGGTCGACCAGGGGTGCTCGGTGAAAAATATTGTGGAACGATTCTAGCGCCTGAATTTTCGGATAGACCTCATCCCAAATCGGATCTGTTTCGGAGAAGGGCTCGCCCGAAAGCTGCGGTGAGCCTGATTCCGTGCCATCACCGGCAGTAACATGCGGAGAAGCAGCCTCCAGCAATGCATTGAGCATCTGCGAACACTGCTCTTGTGGCAAAAATCGCCGGAGAAATAAATAGCCGTGCTCTTGAAAGCGAGCGCGCAGTACTTCTGCAGGCTCGTCGATACTCGATTCGATGTAGGGCAGGTTGGCTTCACCCAAATCAGACCCTTGGGCAGCAGCGCTGGCGGCTTCAGTGGTAATGGCGCTATTTCCTTTTGTTCGCGGAGCGTTTCTCTGCATTAGCCTGCTCGGGCCGCTGCATAAGTGTTGTGCCCGCATATTACCGCAACTAGAATGATGGCCAAAACAAAAACGCTCAACTTCGCCACGCCCTCCAAGGGCTATGGAGCTATCCCCATGACCCGCTCGTTCTTAATGATCACCGTCATCAGTCTCATATTCACCAGCGTGGCGCAGGCAAATCAGGAAGCCCGCAAATTGCTATTCGGCGATACCCATCTTCATACCTCCTATTCGTTTGATGCCTATCTCAATAAAAACCAGACGGCCGACCCCGACACCGCTTATCGCTGGGCAAAGGGCCTGCCAGTGGTACATCCGTATAATCAGGCACGAGTTAAGATAGGCACTCCACTGGATTTTCTCGTCGTGTCAGATCATGCCGAACTTATGGGCTACATACGTGCTACAAATTTAGGCACGGCAGAGCTAGATGATCTGGGCATTTGGGGCAACTTCAAACGCTGGTTTTCAACTTACCTGTTGAATCAAGCAATAGCAGGCGAAAGCGCTACCTCCATCTTTAACTCCTTGCTGCCTAAAACGGGCAGTGCCAATGGCGGTGACCCTGTAGCCGACCCTGCCAACGAATTGCCGGGCAGCACGTTCGGGGACACACTGCCAACGGAAACCAATGCCTGGCACGAGATAGTGGACGCGGCTGAGCGGCACAACGCACCCGGCGAATTCTCTTCGTTTATTGGCTGGGAGTGGAGCTCTATTCCTGTTGGCGCCAATCTACATCGCATTGTGTTCACACCCGATGGCGCAGAAAAAGCAAAGCAGTTTGTTCCCTATGGCTCTGACCAAAGCCAATACCCCGAAGACCTATGGAGTTTTTTAGAGCAGACGCAGGCCGATACGGGCGCCCGCTTTATTGCGATGCCACATAACTCCAATATCTCCAAAGGCTATATGTACGACACCACTTCACTCAAAGGTCAAGCCATCGACGCCGCCTATGCGCAGCGCCGTATGCGCTGGGAACCCATTTCAGAAGTGACGCAAATTAAGGGTGACTCAGAAACGCATCCCGTGGTTTCTCCACAAGACCCGTTTGCAGATTTTGAAACCTACACCTTCTACATTCAGCAAGATCTAGAACCTTATCGCGCCGCGCCCGCAGATTATATTCGCAGCGCGCTAAAAACCGGGCTGGCACTTGAAGCCACAACCGGCGTCAATCCCTACCAATTTGGCTTTATTGGCTCTACCGATTCACATTCAGGGCTAGCCTCGGCTGAGGAAGACAATTTTTGGGGAAAGTTTGCGCGTGACTCTACACCGGCTACAAAACGTGGCGACGATAGCATTGGAGGAGGGCGCGTAACGGGCTGGAACATGTCTGCTTCTGGTTTAGCTGCCGTGTGGGCGGATGAAAATACGCGCGAGTCTATCTTTGATGCTTTCCAGCGCAAGGAGACTTACGCAACCACTGGCACACGGCTAAAGGTCCGCGTGTTTGGCGGCGAACGTTTTCCTGCACAGGCGAGCGAATCCACAGAATTTGCCACCATTGGCTACAACCTGGGAGTCCCGATGGGTGGCACTTTAAGTTATGACAACCCAGCTTCATCGATGGAGCTCATCATCACTGCAGAACGCGATCCAGTGGGTGCCAACCTTGACCGTATACAAGTGGTGAAGGGTTGGATCGATCAGCAGGGCAAACAGCAGGAAAAGGTGTTTAATGTCGCCTGGTCAGGAAAAGACTCAGGCAACCGAGTGTTGCAGGCTGACGGAAAGCTGACCGATGTTGGTAATACGGTCAATCTGAAAACCGGAACCTGGGACAACACCATTGGTGCAATGAAACTTTCCGCACACTGGAAAGATCCTGAGTTTAATGCAGCGCAGAGAGCGTTTTATTACGTGCGGGTTCTGCAGATACCTACGCCAAGACACTCACTGTTAGACAGTATCGCTTTAGGCACCGAAATACCGCAGGAAGGGCCTGCAACTATCCAAGAAAGGGCCTATACATCACCCATCTGGTACCGCCCATAAGCACCGCCGGTCGGGCGTCTATTAGTTAAAAGCCGCTGCTAGTTTTCTCAATGGCATCTGAGCCTGCCGGTAGCGAAAAGGCTGTGCCATCGCGGCCTAAGGTATAGCGCGAAAACACGTCATCAACACCTTCTAACCAAGCCGTTTCCATGCCCGGCGCAATCAGTGGCGGCACAATGTGGTAGTAGAGCAAGTGGCCAACATCGGCATCCCGCGCTGTTTCAGCCGCTTCCACGGGGCTTGCATGATAGTCGAGGATATCAAAGGTAATTTTCGCCATGCTGGTATTGCCGGTTTTTTCTGCCACTGCATTCATAATGCCCACTAGCTCTGGCGAGAGTGCTTCGTGCACTAGCAGATCGATACCTTTGGAGAACTTTTCGATGTTGGCGGATTTATCCGTATCCCCGCTGATCAATGCCGAGCGGCCTTTATAGTTGAATAGGTAACCCACCGCCGGCGCGACAGGCTCATGATCAACCACCAGCGCAGACACAGTGAGATTATCGGTCTGCACCAATGTTTCCAGCTGGCCCTGGCCGGGCGTAGTGAACTCTCTGGCGATCATGCCAAAACCCTTGGGCGGTGCAACAGCATCACCATGATGATCATTCCGGTACACCGCATCCTGAGAGTACGCCGCGTTAAACCCAGCCACGACGCGCTCAACGCCCGTAGGCCCATACACCGGCAGTGGCGTGGTATGCCCGCCCTGCACCCAGCGAATGGTTGCCAGTTCTCCCAGGCCATCGATATGGTCTGAGTGAAAATGCGTTAACAACACCGCCTCTATGTCACCACTGGGGTAGCGCATCCTGTTGATGTTACGTAGGCCATTGGTGCCCGCGTCGACAACAAAGAGCTGCTTGCCAGCAATCACAAGCACGCAGGCTCCCGAGCGTTTAGGGTCGGGGAGGGGGCCACCCGCACCGCATAAAACAACGTGCAATCCATCGGGCAGATCAGCCACCACGTCCGTATTCATCGCGGACTCTGCACCGCGCTCTACCAGCTTCTTTGCGATAGGAGCGCGCTGGCTATACACAATGACGCCAAGAATCGCGATCACAATCAGTACTTTTTTCATAGTCAGGTTCTCTCGACAGGGCCTATTTCAAATCTGTGGTGTCTACTAACTCGTTAGCTTTTGCAGCAAGCGGCTCATGCCACCTATCCAACGATCGTAATCCGTAGCTTTACGCTGCATGTAGGTTTTTACTTCTTCATGCGTAAGAATCAAAAATGCGTCGCGTTCTAAATGCTCAACGACAATATCGGCTAGCTCGTCGGGCTCTTTCATGCCGTCACCAGCGGCGGCTTTGATGCCCTCATGATCCGAGGAGACTGTCATAGCGGTGCGTACTGCCTGCGGACACAATAAAGACACTTTGATGCCCTGATGCCCATAGGTCATTGCGAGCCATTCTGCGAAACCAACGGCGGCATGCTTGGTAACGCCATAAGCCGCGCCGCCAATCTGATTCAACAGGCCTGCGGCAGAGGCGGTGTTTAGAAAATGGCCACCGCCACGGGCAACCATCAGCGGCACCAAATGGCGCGCTGCATACACATGCGCCATCACGTTTACGTCCCAACTAAACTGCCACTCCTCATTGGGCGATTGCTCGTTCTCACCGGCCATCACGCCCGCGTTGCTGCAAAACAGGTCAATGGGGCCGATAGTGCGCTCAGTGTCTTCGATGACTTTAACTATATCTTGCTCAACGGCCGCATCGGCGGTCATCGCAGTACACCCGTAGGTATCCGCTGTCTCCTTCACGTTGTCGGCGTTGATATCCACGGCCACGACCGCCTTGGCGCCCAGCGACACAAATTTCTTAACCAACGCTCTGCCTATACCGCTACCGGCACCTGTCACCACAATGACTTTATCTTCAATGTTCATAAGTAAGCATTTACCTGTTTTTGTCTATATTAGCATAATATGTGTCATATTATAGACTTTGTCTAGCGCTGTCGATTTTCACCTATCAAAGCCTGTGAGTAACAGGCACTGAAGCCACAAGCAATCTGTCGGCAAAGGCCGGGCTCTCAGCGATGGTTGAGTAGAATTGGCTTTGCAAGAGTTCAGAAAACGATTTGGCATCGGGGTACTGCACAACATGCACGCTGTCAAAGACGGCGTTGTGCTCGATTCTGGCGAAACGACCTATATGCAAAGCCCCGAGGCCAAGCGCTGCCAGCCTAACCATGAGCGGCTTCACGTCATCAGTGTAGTCTTTGCCGCTTGCTAATGGTGGGCGTTTCCCCAAGTTGTAGACGACCAGCGCCTCGCTGTTAATCTCATAGGCAGCAGCGAGTCGGCGGGCGTAACCACGAACATTGTCGTATCGAGGAAGGGCCTTCAGTTCTGGCAAATGTACTAGCGGCGAATGGGCTGTTCTATTCCAAAAAAAGTCGGCAAGCAATCGACGCAACTGAATGTACGGAACGGCAAAACTACGCGCGCGACTACGCTGCATTCCCGACAAATAACTGGCCGAAAACAAGTTTCGCGACCGGCGAAATCGCTCAGAATAGGCAGCATTAAAACGCTCGCGCGAAGGCAGCTCGAACATCAAAATGCCATCCCACCGCGCTGGCCCCAGCTGATCTGAATCAATGCTAAACGCCACCTGCCCAGCGTAAATAAGCCGGATATCGCCACCACTGAGTATCTGGTGCGTAAAACCTCGGGCAGATTCCAGCGTTTTTTGACCACTATGAACCTTAAAGAGTATGCACACATGAAACGATTGTCTAAATCCAAGTGCGGGCTGGTGGTCCTGCGCATACAGGCTCCTTTTGCGCATATGAAGCAGATAGACCACTACCAGAACAGACAGCAATAGAAAGACCGTCGCAGTCATTACCGAGGCCATAGGACGAATTATTCCAGTACAGACGGGATGCGCGATGCGCCCAATTCCACATTATGAAATAGATAGAACAAAAAGCCAGATAAAATTCAGTTTGTCTATTTTGACTCAGGTCAATGAGCGAGCCACGGGGTGAGCGTAACCTGCCAAACTGCCCTCAACCATCGCAGGTCGATTATGCAAAGCTACCAGGCAACATTCACTATCCGCAGATTATGGGTCATTCTGGCGCTTGTCTTGATATCGATGTTTGGCCTGCTGCTGTTCTATGGCGGTGAGATTTATCCGGAAAAACCGCCTATAACCGCGCAGATTGTGTCTGACAGCGGCGAGCTAGTATTCACCCGCGAAGATATACAGAACGGACAGAACATCTGGCAGTCACTGGGCGGCATGCAACGCGGTTCAATATGGGGGCATGGTAGCTATCTGGCCCCATACTGGAGTGCCGACTGGCTGCATCGTGAAGCCACCGCAATGTTAGAGGCCATGTCGAAAGGCGACTTCGGTGTTACGTTCGATGAGCTTTCTGTCTCTGATGCCGAAGTGCTCAAGGCAAAACTGCGTTTCAGCATTCGCGAGAATCGCTTTAACGCCAACCGCGACATTCTGACGCTATCGTCTGGGCGGGCTGGAGTGCGGTTACCGAACGTCCTGATTCGACTATTTCCTACACCAGCAACTGGCCGTACGAGCCCTTGGTAGGGAACACGCCATCGGCGAGTCTACTCCTCTGGACGATCTTGAGTATCATGTTGCTGTTAGGGGGGATAGGTGCGCTAGTGTAGCTACGTGTGCCCGGAGACATCGTTTTTGCGGTAGGGACGGGCGCTCTTGTCTATGCAGTTATCAAAATCTATAGCAGCCCAAAAGCAGAAGGCAGCAGCTAATTATTGGGCATTGGCGTTGAGAGCCATTGCCCGAGTAACGCTGCGCAGGAGTTCGTGCTGCATAAATGGCTTCTCTAAATAGTCCCATGCACCGTGCTTAACTGCCTCCACAGCGGCGGCAATATCATCACTGGCGGTTAGCAGAATAACCGGGGTGTTGATGCCAACTGCTACCAGCTTTTGCATCATAAACAGGCCTGTCATATCCGGTAGTTTTGACTCCGCGACAATACATGCTGGCTCATCAACAAGCGCTAGATTAATCAACTCAATGCCATCACTAAAGACAACAGAAGATATGTTTTCTGCAGCAAGCAAAAACTGGATACTTAGTGCAACACTGATGTCGCTATCTGCTACAAACACATTTGAACGCATACACAACCAAACGCAAGACACTCAATACTTTAATTCGCGTCACTTGTAACGGCATCTAAACGTACTACGATAAAATTTGCGCTGGTTGACATAAATCAACTGAATCAAAACTTACTGAATTTTGTCACCTGCCTCATTGCAGGCCTCACTATTCCTATTGTGAAGAGAGGCCAGCTAACGCGGCAAGCAGGTATCGTCGCCAAACTATGCTTGCTTGGGTTAAGTCATATTGCATTTTACTGGGGAGTACTGCGCGATCAACCAAGTTGGGTAAACACCAGCCTGTACAGCGCGCTCTACTTAATCGTTGCCCTGTGTCTAACACTTGCTCGCAGGCTAATCCCTTTTTTCGTAAAATCCGCAACCGAGATAGAGCTGCCTACCAGCAAGCTTCTTGATCGAGCCAGTCTGATCATCTTCTTTTTATTCTGGCTGAGTGCGTTAAGTTTAGGTTATGCACTGGTAACCGCCGTGTTAAGCCTCAGTCTCGCTGGCGTGCATGCTGCGCGACTCTGGCAGTGGCGCTTGCTTGCGGTTACGAAAACGCCACTGCTTTGGGTGCTGTACGTGGCCTACGGCTGGTTCATCGGCGCATTCGTTTTGATTGCTACAGTTTACTTCGCCGGCACATCACTTTCTTTGGCGACACATGCGTTAGCTGTCGGGGGCATTGGCAGCAGGGCAGTGGTATGCAACATGGCTGCTGTTAGCCGGCGCATTTTGGATATTGGCACTATTATTGTTTCTGGCTTCCTTTGCGCCAGTGCTCATCGGCCCGAGGCCGGATGAACCAAAACGTTCAGTCCCCAGTAGATAGCTGTGCCAGCGTTAACAATTCAGGGAGTGTTTTCGCACCCATTTTATCCATCATGTGTGAACGGTGAACTTCAATAGTGCGATGACTTAAGTGAAGCGCTTCAGCGATGGCCTTATTCGTGTAACCACTAATCACAAGATCATAGACCTGTGCTTCGCGGCGGGTGAGTGTCTTTTTCTTGGCTGCAAGTGCCAGGCTGTTTTCGGCCACTTCGCAAAGCTCTCTATCGCGCGCAATCGCACCGTTGATCGCGTCCAATAGCGTTTGATCGCGAAAGGGCTTAGTGAGGAACTCATAGGCACCTGCCTTAACTGCCTCTACAGCCATGGGGATATCGCCATGCCCGGTAATAAACACGATCGGTTTGTTGTACCCGCGAGCCAACAACTCCTGCTGTAGCTCTAGACCGCTCATGCCTGGCATACGGATGTCGCATACGATGCACGCAGGCACACTTGGATCAAATTGAGCTAGAAAGGCTGGGCCCGAGGGAAACATGATTGCACTCTGCCCGACAGACTCCAGGAGGAAGCTCAGCGCGTCGCGTATCTTGTCGTCATCATCAACAACGTAAACTATGGGTTCCACGGTACCGACTCGCTAATGCGCCTGCGTAACCGCAGCAGGCAGTGTGAACTTAAACGTTGCGCCAGGCTCACCGGCATTGTTTCTGGCAGAAATTTTTCCACCCTGGGCTTCAATTAGCGACTTACAGATGGCTAGCCCAATACCCATGCCATCAGACTTAGTAGTAAAAAAGGTGTCGAATAGATTGTCTGCAACATCGTGCGCAATACCTTCTCCATGATCTTTAACCGACACTTCTACAATACTATTCTCGCCACGGGCGATGTTAACCGATACCCGCTTGTGGCCAGCAGTTTCGTGCATGCTTTCTATGGCATTGTTAATCAGGTTGAGTGTTATCTGTTGAACCTGAATAGGGTCAACACGCACCATCAGAGGGCTATTCGGGTCATAGGTGAGAACAACTTCAGCGTTTTCATCTCTGGCATAAACGTCGGCCAGTGCTATTACATCCGCGAGGATTTCGGCGCAGTCACAATCGATCTCAACGATCTCTGTTTTCTTTGCAAAGTTGCGTATCCGTGTAATAACCGTTGCTGCTCGCTCAGCCTGATTAGCGATGGTGCCTAAGGCCTCTAAGAGCTCGCTGGGGTCTGTTAAGCCGCCATCAATCAGGCGTTGGCAGCCCTGAGCATAAGTGGCAATAACGGTAAGCGGCTGGTTCACTTCGTGTGCGATTCCCGTCACCATCTCGCCCAAGGTAGACACTCTCGCCACATGCACCAGGCGCTCACGCAGTTGTCGAATTTCCATTTCAGTGCGCGCAATTGCCGTATCCCGATCACGCTGAGCGGTAAGATCGCGCAGAATGCCGACAAACCCGGCACTACCCGTTTCGGTAACGTGGCCAACCGATAGGTACAGAGGAAAAGCCTCACCGTTTTTTCGCTGGCCAACAGTTTCTCTACCTAACCCAATAATGCGTTTTTCCCCGGAACGAAGATAGCGTTGAATGTAGTCATCATGGCTGTGCCTATCGGTGGACGTCATTAGTAGTTTTACGTTTTGACCCAGCAGCTCATTCGGCTTGTAGCTAAACAGTTTGCATAGCGCCGGGTTTACGCGAGTAAGTACACCCTGCTCATCGATGACAGCGATGGCATCAACCGCAGCATCCAGCAGGGCCTCAAAAGGGTTTTTGGGCTCAGAAGTAGGGCTACCTTCAGACATTATCGCCTTCTTATACCAATCAATTACGTATGTTCGCTAATTACAACACAGGATTACAGAGCGTGCTTGTACTTATGCCGGCCAAAACTACGGGTTCGCCCTTAGAAAATACGCGGAGACTCTAATTATTTTTTTTCCGCAGCGGATTTAGTATCTACAACTGATACATGCGCGGGCTCACTATCAACAGGACGCATAAACATGGGTGAAAAAACCAACGCCGTACCTGTTGTTACAGACAACAAAACCTCCGACATACTACATGCGATGCTTGAAAATGGCACGAATTCCGCCAGTGACGGCCCCAACCCCTGCCAAGATTGCTACCTGCAACATCACTGTCTCGTCAGCGATCTCGATACCCAGAGCAAGCTGGCCATTAGCGCCATTACCGATCACCCTAAGCCCTTCCAAAAAAGCACACATATTTACCGCCAGAACAGTGCTTTTCGCTCCATTTACATCGTGAGATCAGGCGCGGTAAAAACCTACTATCTTGATGAAGATGGCGAAGAGAATATTAGCGGCTTTTATCTTGCTGGCGAGATGTTCGGCTTTGATGGCGTAGGAAAAAATGGCCACCGTTATTCTGCCCAGGCCCTTGATACAACCGCAGTATGCAGCATTAAATATCACGACTTCGAGAAGCTGTTTGCACAACACCCTCGGATACAGCAACTTTTCACGTCGGTTCTATGTAACGAACTGTACGCTCGGCAACAGCCACTGCTGCGCCTGCGTCAACACGCTGCCGAGGAGTGCTTAACCCTGTTTTTGCTCGATATTTCAGAGCGCCTTTCGCGTTCCCAAAAAGCCACCGAGTTTACGCTACCGATGCCCAGGCGCGATATTGCACGTTATCTTTCATTGGCCGAAGAAACCCTCAGCCGGCTTTTTCGAAGATTACAGGACAAAGGGCCGCTGCGCGTTAGTGGCCGCAAAGTCACCCATTTTGATGAAGCGTCGTTTCGCGCTAAAAACACCTCAGCTATTGCTAACCGGCAATAGGCCTCGGCGATACGGGCCGAGCAAGGAGAGTTACCGTGTCATCCAAAAACGAATCTCCCATGATCAAAACTCTGCGTGCAGAACACAGGCACATGGCGAATATTCTGAACTTACTGAACGATCAGCTTGAACTACTTGGCGCAGGCCAGCACGTGGATGCTCATGTGCTCTATGAAATCATGGAATACGTGACGACATGGCCTGACCGCTACCATCATCCGCGCGAAGACATTATTTATTCCAGAGTTGCTGAACTAGACGCAAATGCTGCAGATGATGTCGACACACTCCAGCGCGACCACGATGTGACAGCGAAGAAGGGCAAGAAGCTGTTAAAGGCTATTGCAGGCTGGCAAACCGGCGAAGTCAACGAGAAACGCCTCATCAAGCAGGCAAAAGAGTACGTGACGCATATTTTTGAGCACATGAACGTGGAGGAAGAGGTTGTCTTCCCTCATATAGAGTCGATTCTAACACCCAGTGATTGGCGTGAACTAGCCGAAGATGACTCGTTGAAGGCGGTAAGTGCGCCTTTGTTTGGCACACCGGTACAGCGTGAATACAGAAACGTGGCGCGTAAATTACGACGTCGGACACGTAAAGCCGTCGAGCATGCAGCGCTTTCGCAGTGGGTGAGTGTTGAAACTACGATGGAATCTGTTGAAGTTCTGTCGCTGGCTTTCGATTGTGCTCGCTACTCTGCGACCAATCGTATCGGCGGCGCACTGAGCGATTCGTTTAGGTATTTTCAGCAAACACCGATAATTGCTCCCACTCGATGCGCAGTGAACAACGTGAAAGTGTCGTTGGCGCTCATTGGGGATTTGGTATCCATTTGCGGCGAAACCGCGAACGATTTAAGTCAGGTTCGACAATCACATAGAAACCGCGTGAAATTTTTGGAACGGCAGCCCGAGACAAACAAATATTTGCCGCAGGATTGTTCGCAAGCAACAAAATAAATCACAAAATGTGGACTATTTCAGATTGAAAAATGTAAGACGCATAGCGCACACGATGCGGCATCTGAAATTCCAGTTTTTAAGCTAAACCCCATTGGGATATTACGACATGCTCCAACACTCTATTGGTCTTCTTGTTAAACCTGAATCGCAGTGGCGCACAGTTGCCGCGTTGTCTCCTGCAAAAATGAAGTTGCTGCTGTTATACCCTTGCGTCATGGCGGTATTCCCTGCCATTGCCTGGTACTACGGAACAACGAACGCTGGCTGGACGGTGGGACAACACGGCGACACGATCCGCCTCACACAGGAGAGCGCATTACAAATTTGTGTACTGTTTTATCTCGCCATGGTGGTGTGCATCGCTGGCATCGGATATTTCATACACTGGATGTCTGAGACATATGGCGCGCAATCCACGATGGTGCAGGGCATTGTAGTGGCTGGCCTCACGGCAACCCCGCTGTTTCTGGCCGGACTGGTGGGGTTCAAACCTATTCTATGGTTAGACATGCTCATCGGCGCAGCCGCTGTCTCGTGGTCTGTTTATCTCCTGTACCTTGGCATCCCGATCGTGATGAACATCCCCAAAGAGCGCGGCTTTCTTTTTTCAAGTGCCGTGCTGGCGATCGCTATGGTTATTTTGATTTGCCTCATGGTTGGCTCTGTCATCCTTTGGGATATGGGCGCAGCGCCAGCGTTTACTGATTAAAAAGAAGATTACACGACATGAAAACACTGACTTTAAAGAAGGCTGGATATACACCATGAGTGAACTTTCTCCGTCGCTGGAACACCCTCTATACAACTACAAGGTCGTACGCCAATTTGCGGTTATGACGTTGGTCTGGGGTATTGTGGGCATGCTGGTTGGCGTCATTATTGCCGCTCAGTTGGCATGGCCGGCACTTAACTTCGATTTGCCCTGGATACATTTCGGACGACTGCGACCACTGCACACCAACGCGGTAATTTTTGCGTTTGGTGGTTCCGCACTTTTCGCGACGTCTTACTATATTGTTCAGAGGACGTGTCAGGTACGGCTGGTTTCTGACAAGTTGGCAGCGTTTACCTTTTGGGGTTGGCAGCTGGTGATTGTCAGCGCCGCAATAACGCTGCCGTTAGGCATCACAACGTCAAAGGAATACGCCGAGCTTGAGTGGCCGATTGATATTTTGATTGCCGTGGTTTGGGTGAGCTACGCGATCGTATTTTTCGGTACCATCATGAAGCGCAAGGCAGAACACATCTATGTTGCCAACTGGTTTCTGGGCGCATTTATTATTGCTGTAGCCATTTTGCATATCATCAACAGCCTCGCGATGCCCGTTGGGCTATTTAAGTCGTATTCCATTTACGCGGGTACTGTGGATGCCATGGTGCAATGGTGGTATGGGCACAACGCAGTGGGCTTTTTCCTGACCGCAGGCTTTCTTGGCATGATGTATTACTTCGTGCCCAAGCAAGCAGGGCGGCCAGTGTACTCTTACCGCCTCAGCATCGTGCACTTTTGGGCCTTGGTGGCCGTGTACATATGGGCAGGGCCACACCACCTACACTACACAGCACTGCCTGACTGGGCGCAGAGCCTAGGCATGGTGATGTCCTTAATCTTGTTGGCACCCTCCTGGGGCGGCATGATCAACGGCATGATGACGCTGTCAGGTGCGTGGGACAAACTACGCACTGACCCGATTCTGCGTTTTTTAGTGGTGAGTCTCTCGTTCTACGGTATGTCTACCTTTGAAGGGCCAATGATGGCCATTCGAACGGTTAACGCACTTTCGCATTACACTGATTGGACCATTGGCCACGTGCACTCGGGCGCACTGGGCTGGGTTGCCATGATTTCCATTGGCGCGCTTTATCACCTGTATCCCATTCTGTTTGGCAAAGAAAAAATGTATAGCACCGCACTGATCAACGTGCATTTCTGGATGGCGACCATAGGAACAGTGTTGTATGTGGTGTCTATGTGGGTGAACGGAATACTGCAGGGCCTCATGTGGCGTGCTTACAATGAAGACGGCACGCTGACTTACAGCTTTGCTGAGTCTGTGGTCGCCAGTTACCCCGGTTACGTAGTGCGCGTGATCGGCGGCGCTATCTTCTTTGCGGGCATGCTGGTAATGGCTTACAACCTGTATATGACTACCCGCACCACGCGTGAGGGCGCACCTACGATCGAAGGCGCAGCAGCAGCGGGAGGCGCATCATGAAACACGAAGTCGTAGAAAAAAATGTAGGGCTGATGATCATTCTGGTGATCGTGGCACTTAGCCTAGGCACATTGGTAGAGCTGGTGCCTCTTATTTTCTCCAAGCAAAGCTATGAACCCATTGCCGGTCTAAAGCCTTTACCGGCTCTCGAGCTTGAAGGTAGAGACGTTTACATTCGAGAAGGATGTAACAACTGCCATTCACAAATGATTCGGCCACTGCGTGCAGAAACAGAACGCTATGGCCACTATTCAGTGGCGGGCGAATCCGTTTACAACCATCCACACCTGTGGGGTTCCAAGCGTACTGGGCCAGATCTGGCTCGTGTAGGAAAACGCTACAGCGACGAGTGGCATCGCGCGCACATGATGAATCCTAGAGATGTAGTACCCGAATCCAACATGCCCGGTTTCCCCTGGCTGTTTGATAACGAGATCAACGAATCTCGCACGGGCGCAAAGATGGAAGCATTGCGCGCGGTGGGCGTTCCCTATACCGATGCAGACATTGCCGGGGCGGCGGATGCTGTAGCCGGTAAACGGGAGATTGATGCTCTGGTGGCTTACTTGCAGCAGCTAGGCACGCTGCTCAAGGCAAAGAGGTAACAGCAATGGATATTAACGATCTGCGTGGTCTGTCTACTGCGCTCTTACTTTTCGCTTTTATCGGCCTGTGTTTTTGGGCATACAGCAGCAAGCGTAAAGAGAGCTTCGAGCAGGCTGCAAACCTTCCGTTTGCCGACGAAGAAGACAACAAAAATCAAGAAGTAGGGAACAAGAGCCATGTCTGAATTCTGGAGCCTATGGATTATTAGTCTCACGGTAATCTCCATCGTACTGATTACCTGGATTTTGTTGGCGAATCGCACCAAGCCCTCGGGCGGTGAAGACGAAACCACTGGCCACGAATACGACGGTATTACCGAGCTGGACAACCCTCTGCCCGCATGGTGGTTTTACATGTTTGTAATCACCATTGTGTGGGGTATCGGGTATCTGGTTTTCTATCCGGGCATGGGTAACTACGCCGGCTTATTAAACTGGACGCAGGTTGATCAGCACGAACAAAGGGTGAGCGCTGCTGAAGCCAAATACGGCTCTATTCGCGATCAATATCTTGCCCTGCCTATTTCAGAAGTTGCCAAAGATCTCAAGGCAATCAAGATGGGCATGCGCATGTTCCAAAACAATTGCGCGCAGTGCCACGGCGCTGACGCGCGCGGTAGCTACGGTTTTCCCAACCTCACCGACGACGCATGGCAGTGGGGCGGTACAGCTGACGCTATCCGCGCAACCCTTATTGGAGGCCGACAAGCTGCAATGCCGGCATGGGGAGGGGCGATTAACGACGAAGGCATCGCCCAGGTGACAGATTACGTACGCTCAATGTCAAACTTGGAGCACAATGCGCTCAACTTGGAACCCGGTAAGAAAATCTACCAAACTTACTGTGTTGCTTGCCATGGCGCAGACGGTAGCGGTAATCAGCTGCTAGGGGCACCTAACCTCGCAGACGATGTCTGGCTTTACGGCAGCAGTGTTTCACGTATCAGCCATGGTTTACGGGCCGGCCGTCAGGGTGAAATGCCAGCCTTTGGCGACACTTTGAGCGAAAGTAAAATTCACCTATTGACTGCCTATGTCTATAGCCTTCGGGATCGCTGAGCGGCCGCAGAAAGCCAGTTGTGGAAGTGTAATGTCTAGCGAAGACCACATTGATATACAGGATATGATCCCCGCGGAAGTTGGGGAGATCGATCTCTACCAACGTCGCGAAAGAATCTATACCCGAAAGATCGAGGGGTTCTTTCAGCGGCTGCGCCTGTTTACGGGCTGGCCACTGCTACTGGGCTACCTACTACTTCCGTGGATTCACTGGGACGGGCGTCAAAGCGTTCTTTTCAATTTGCCCGAGCGCAAATTTGACATCCTGGGGCTGACATTATGGCCGCAGGATTTTCCGCTACTGGCATTTCTTCTTATTATTGCGGCCTTTGGTCTGTTTGCCGTCACGACGCTTGCCGGCCGGATCTGGTGCGGTTACACCTGCCCACAAACGGTATGGACCAGCATCTTCATGTGGTGGGAACAGCAAACAGAAGGCAGCCGCAACCAGCGCATCAAACTAGACAAGGCACCTCTTTCTGTGGAGAAAGTGCTTCGCAAAGGATCGAAGCACAGCGGCTGGCTAGTGGTGGCGTTTGTAACCGGCTTCACCTTCGTAGGGTACTTCTATCCCATCCGAGAGCTTCCGGCCAACCTGCTGCAGTTTGACATCACCGGCTGGGCAATGCTTTGGACAATTTTTTTCACACTCGCCACCTATATTAACGCTGGCTGGATGCGCGAACAGGTGTGCATGTACATGTGCCCGTATGCGCGTTTTCAATCGGTCATGTTTGATCACGACACCCTTGTCGTTTCTTACGATGCCGGGCGGGGTGACCCCAGAGGCTCACGCAAACGCGGCACACCTCATGCGGAGCTTGAGCAGGGCGACTGCATTAATTGCCAACTCTGTGTTCAGGTATGCCCAACCGGTATCGATATTCGCGATGGGTTGCAGTATCAATGCATTGGCTGCGCGCTGTGCGTAGATGCCTGTGATTCCGTCATGGATAAGATGGAGTATCCCAAAGGGTTAATACGCTATACCAGTGAGCATGAGCTGGAGGGGGGCAAAACGCGCTGGATACGTCCGCGCATCGTAGGCTACACGCTGGTGTTGCTGGCGATGATCACGGTGTTTACCTATACAATACTCACTCGTATACCATTGGACGTGACAGTTGAACGTGATCGTACGCAGCTGTATGTGAAAACAGAAGATGGCTTCATCGACAACGTCTACAATCTCCATGTTGCGAATATGAGTCGCGACGCCTTAAGTTTCAGCGTCAGTATTGAAGGCATCGATAAGGCGACACTGATCGGCGAACGCAACCACACACTCAACGGCGGCGAAATCAGATACATGAGCATTCGAGTACGCGGCGCAGCCGAAGATATCCAGCGAGCAAGCACCCCGTTTGAATTTCTGATTCAATCAGTGGGTGACCAGCCCGTTACTGCGCGCGTAGAAACTCGCTTTTTGGGGCCAACACAGTGAACCGACCTCTCTCTACCTACGATACCGTTCCCTGGTACAAGCAGTTTTGGCCATGGTTTATATTTTTATTGCCCGCTAGCGTCGTTGTGGCCGGTATAACAACGGTGATTATCGCCAATCAGCATGCTGACGACCTAGTGGCCGATGAGTACTATAAAACGGGCTTAGCGATTAACCGCGAACTCGAGAAAAGAGAGCGCGCCCAGCAGCTGGCCATTACTGCACGGTTCACGATTGATAGCGAAACTGTTATTTTGAAAACAGTTGGCCCGGTTGAATCACATAGCCTGTTGTTGACACTGTCACATCCCATGGAGGCCGATAGGGACTTCTCTGTGACGCTAGGGCGCCTTTCAGCCGGCGAATACGCTGGCGTGCTGCCACAACGCATAGGCCCACACTGGCACTGGAGAGTAGAAAACCCAGCAGATTCGCAATGGCGTCTGGATGGCGTACTCAATACGTCTGACTTCAGCCCGTGACAAGCGCATGACTAAAACAATGGCCAGCGGTAATAGCTCACCCGATTGGCCTAATCCGCAAGTTAGCTCCACTGCGCTTTCAGATCACTTAGTTTGCTACCACTGCGGTGAAGACGTGCCCCACGGCAGTACATTTTCAGCCGTCATTGCAAACACGCCTCAACCCATGTGCTGCCCCGGTTGCGTTGCCGTAGCGCAAATGATTTCGGCTGGCGGCCTTGAGGGCTTCTATGACCAAAGGACCGCCTACAATGCTCGACCCACTGAGCTCGAGCGAGATCAGTCAGAGCGGTTACGTATTTATGATGAGCCGGTACTGGCGCAAACGTTTTCGCATGAACTTGAAGACGGCAAGAGAGCCGTCAACATTCTGGTTTCAGGTATCACCTGCGCCGCATGTACCTGGCTCATTGAAAAAGTAGTTGGAAAGCTCGATGGTGTTGATTTTGCGCAGGTGAGTTTTCAAGAATCACGGTTGCAAGTAACACTGAACCTCGAGAACTGCCGCATTAGCGATGTGTTCATAGCACTGCAGCAATTGGGCTACACGCCAAAGCCGTACGAGAGCAATATTCGCCAGGAGGCGGAGAAATCGCAACAGCGCGAAGCATTAAAGCGGCTGGCGGTGGCAGGGCTTGGCATGATGCAAGTCGGCATGTTTGCAGTAGCGCTTCACGCAGGCGACTTACAGGGCATGGCTGCGGAGTACCAATCGTTACTGCGATGGGTCAGCCTGCCGGTGACTACTTTCGTGGTTTTCTATAGCGCTCGTGGTTTTTTTACTACCGCCTGGCGGCACCTCAAGCACGGTGCACTCGTCATGGATTTACCGGTTGCAATCGCCATTGGTCTAGCACTGCTTGCCAGTATCTGGGCGACAATCACACAAACCGGCCAGGTTTATTTTGATTCGATAGTAATGTTTACGTTCTTTTTGTTGCTGGGTCGGTACCTCGAGCAACGTGCACGCCTTCGGTATCTACACAACTGGAACGACACTGAGGCCAGCCTGCCTGCCGCAGTGACTAAGCTAAGCGAAGCGGGCTGGAAGCTAGTGCCGCGTCTTGAAATCACCTCAGGCGATACGATTTTGATAAAGCCGGGGGAGGTTGTATCTGCAGATGCAACGGTAAAGCGCGGAAGTGGTGAACTGCGCGAAGATGCATTCAGCGGAGAATCGTTGCCTCGCTTTGTGCAACCAGGCGACACTATTTATGCCGGCACCATCAACCTACACCATGAGCTAGAAGCCAACGTTACCTGCGACCAGCACGAAAGCCGCCTCGCACTGCTGTTACGTTCGGTGCAAACAGCGCAGAGTGGCCGGCCAAAAATTGCGGCACTTGCTGATCGAATAGCGGCATGGTTTGTAGCAGGCGTTCTGCTAGCCGCTACTGCGGTCTTTGTCACTTGGCTAACAATAGACCCTGAGCGTGCACTGTGGGTTACACTCTCCGTACTTGTCATTAGTTGCCCCTGCGCGTTAGCGTTGGCAACACCTGCAGCGCTTACCGCGGCAGCTAACGCACTGCGTGATCGTGGGGTCATCGTAAACGCGCCGGATGCGCTTGCGGCGCTGCCGAATATCACCCACATGGTGTTCGACAAAACCGGCACTCTCACACAGGGCAACTTGAGCCTTGAAGACACTATACCACTGGGTGTGGCTAACAAAGCCGACATCCTTAATTTGGCAGCTGCACTACAGCAGCATTCCACACACCCCATCGCGAGCGCTTTCAAGACACTAACGCCCGACGCTTCGGTGCGCGAGGTGGCTACCGTTCAGGGAGCAGGCATGGAAGCCAAAGTAAATGGGGTAACTGTGCGCATCGGTTCAGAAGCATTTTGTAGGGAGATAGCGCCCAGCCTCTGCGACCATCCCAGCTCGCCCTTGTACTGGGTGGCGCTGTGCAAGCAAAACCAACCTCTGGCCTGGCTTGGGTTTAGTGATGCGCTACGCCCAGAGTCGAAACAAGTGGTAGCAAACGCCCGGGCAAAGGGCATTCAGGTTGAAATGCTCACG
>JBGCFE010000111.1:0-14919 GCA_045106775.1 Halioglobus sp. | reverse complement strand
GGCATCGGGGTAGCCCGTATGCCAGCCAGTAAAATCTACGCCCGGGTTCTCATAGAGTTGATCATTAGAGTCCCAACCCAGCACTACATCGCAAAACCCGAACCCTTTGTCGAGTGCAGAAAAAAACTTTTCGCGGCTCATATACTTGCCGCGCATAATGCCATCAGCATCGAATACGCCCACCTTGATGTGCGTAATGTCTCGCTCTTCGACTATGCGGCGAGCATCCTGTGGGGTAACAACGTCTCTGGCTTTCATCAGTGTGCTCCTAACCCGGCTCGATGGGTGTGCTGTCTACTTGATTGGCGTGCGGTCTACTCGATTGGTGTGCGGTCTAATTGTACGTTGCTCGGCAGATCGAAACCAACAGTGTCTGGGCGCGGCGTGGTATCACCGTAGATTCTTCAGTAAAGTATCGTACGCATTTGCCAGAGAGTGAGTTGATGACTAGTGATACGAATAGTCTACGAGACATAGAAGCTATCAAACGCCTGAAAGCCCGCTATTTTCGCGCGATGGATACTCAGCAATGGGATGAATTGCGGGCGTGTTTCACCGAAGACCTTGAGGCTGACTTTCGAGATGCGCCGGGCATGTTATCCCACGGCAGAGACAATTACCTGGCCGAGCTTAAGCCCATACTCGAGCATTCCACCACCATTCACCACGGGCATATGCCTGAAATCGTGCTGCTTGGCGCCAATGAAGCGACCGGTGTTTGGGCGATGGACGATATTGTGATTCTGCCCGATATGACCTTGCAGGGCTGGGGACATTATCACGAGCGGTATCGTCGAGAGGCCGGTGAGTGGCGCATTGCAGCTGTAAAGCTGACTCGCCTGCGCCTGTTGATAAATGGCGAAGAGCAATCATTGGGAACAAGCGCTAATGGATGATGTGTTTGATTCTGCCGGCGGCTCTGCTGGTGATTTGCTGCATGAGCGAAATGTGTATTGCCCCTATTGCGGTGAGTCGATTTCCGTGTTGCTTGATACTTCGGAAATTGATCAGCAGTACATTGAAGATTGCCAAGTGTGTTGTCGGCCAATTGATTTTGTTGTTTCGCAAGATGTTGCCGGTGATCTAATCGTCACCGTTTCACACGAAAACGAATAGCGCTAGTGGTTGGGCAGGGCGCCCGCAGGTAGTGCTCTGAGATAAGCAATATTGCGCTGTGGAATGCTGTGAATGTCTGCATGCGAGTCAATCGCTCGGGCTACATCCTCCTCACGTAGCAAATGTAGTAAAGGAAGCGGGCTGCGATTGGTATAGTTTGCGGGGTCGTTTTGCTCGGCATCTGCAAACACATAGTCAGGGTGAAAACTCGCAATTTGAATGACGCCTTCAAGGTTCATTTCTCGCAACAAGCCGTCTGCGATATCAAGGAAATTGTTGTAGTCGACAAAATCGCTGAGCACGCACGGGTGAACTAAAAGCGTTGTTGCAATGCTCAGGTCATTTTCCAGCAGCATTAACTCATCGATTAGCGTTTCAAGGAGCGCTTCCGTATCGGCAGCGTTGGTTACTGTTGTTCGAATGCGCCCCGCGTTGAGTTCACGCTTGGCGAAAGGGCAGAGTTCGTGCTCCACAACGAAATCGCGCAACCACGTTTCGGTTGCAGTGATGCTTGGTTCGGCAGGCTCGAAGGTAGCGCTCAACGATTGTTTCTCTGGAGGCTTAATTACCGGCGCCGCGTGAGTCGCTTTGAGAGCGGGCTACCGGAGGGGTTGCATGTTCATGTTCTCTGCGTGAGTAGCGTTGATAGCCCATGCACTTTAGGCTGTGAATGGCTTTGCGCTTAGAACCGTAGTCTGTGCCGCGCACAAACTCACCGTTCATTTCATAAATGCTTACACGGCCGTTAGATTCTACTTTCGCCCACTCGTGCCAGTCTTCCCTGTGGAAATTGACCCACCAGGGGCGATTAATACGCTTCAATAAACTTTCAAAAAAAGCCAACTTCAGTGCCCGTTAGTGTTGCCAGGCGTTCCATGCCGTAACTGATTTTATTGTAGGTCATAACTTCCGTGCTTGCCTGTTTTTGAGTATAGCCCACCGTGCGATGAAACGGTTAGCGTTGCTGTTAGCGATTGGTGTCGAGGCTGTGCTGCCCCAGAGCGCCTGTGGTGCCGCGCCTTTGTAGGCCATTGTGGCTCTCTTCCATATTGGATTGGCGGTTCAGGCCGCTGGGTAGTCTCTGTAGCAAAGACAAGCCCCAGCCGTGCTGAGGCATCGCTGAGCGCAAATCATCTGAGTCGACGACAGACAGAACGCTCGCCAGCGGTTGCACCGCCATGCCGGAGCCGGCCTCACCGTTCCAGGTAGCGCGATTGGCGGTTGCTACCTCATGTGCATCATCAAAGCTCACTAAGAGATACTCGCCCTGCGTGCGCATCTTCCCCCAATCAAAGTTCAGAAACTCGGCTCCCAATATGCCCAAGCTAATGCCAGCTGAATTTTCGGTTATTTGCCAGTATTCCCAAGCCATGAGATAGCCATTGCTGGTAGCCGAAATGTGTTGCGGTGGCCCCAATACCTCTAGCACCGCGCCCAGCGGCATCCCCTGCGCTGAGCTACCAGCCGAAAAAGGCGCCACCGGTTCACCGAGATTCCATTGCCATTGCGTACACCCCACAAGACACGCTGTGATTGCCGCAAGGCTGATACAGCGCTGTAGTGCGGTAAAGGCCGTCAGAAGCATGCTAGCGGCTTTCAGAATCATAGACACGCGTAGAAAACTCTGTGAGTACATCGTTTTCGTCAAAGAAAAAGATCGCTCTGTCGTAGGTAGTTTCTATTCTGGTCCGGTTGTAAAACACCAAGATCAGGCCATCGCCTCTGGCATGCTCAAAGAGGTAGTACAGGGCGGTCTCGCCATCCAGAGCGATAACCTGTGATGGCGGCCCGAGCAGTTCAAGCACATCGGCACGCGTGCTGCTGCCCTTGGTGAGCTGGGATGTGACGGAATCTTGCCAGCGAACGTCTACGCCGCGTTTGTTCTCATACTGCGCGCAGGCTTGCAGTAGGCACAGTGCCAGGGCGGCTGTCAGGAGGCGAAGGCTAAATTGCATTGATTACTACTCCGTTGGTTGAGTTCAGGTGTCAGCATACGGTAATAGCCCGTGCGCGGCCAAGCCGACGTAGTAACAGTATTCCCAAAAAATAGTCACATCAGGGCCGCGTGTTAAGAGCGTACCCGATTTTGGTGAAGGCTTGAGTCACGTCGAAGGTGTGTCAGGATTGGTCGGCATAAATGCGCTCTAGCGCACAGAAAAACTCAATCTTGCTGGCCAAACCCACCGCTAGACCATCAGAAAGGAGTACTATTTATGGGTATTACGAGCATCTCATGAAAGAAGGCCGCTATGTCAGACGAATCAGTGAATAACTCAGCGAATAACCCAGTCAGCGGCGAGGCTAATGCGGCAGGCTCAGAGGTCGAGGGCGAGAGCAGAGTGCTGGAGCCCGCCTCATCGAGGACCATGACGACGCTGGGCCGAACGCTGGTGAGTGTGGTTGACGTGGGCAGAGAGCTTCTTGCCCGCCGGCGAAAGTCAGAAACATCGGCAGAAGCCGCTCGTACAGCGGCTGGCCTGGGCGCTCTGTGCAAAGACTTGATTGAACACCGCGGTGAGGCGTCTGGTTTGGCCCTTGCTAGCGAAATAGTGCTGGCCTATGAGCAGTTGGATGACGAGCAGTGCTTCGAGTTCTTTCAGTCACTGGCGATGCAGTTTGATGTTGATTCTGAAGCCATACTGGCTGCCGCGCAGCGCTATCAGGAGTCTCCTGAGCTAGAGCAGTTATGGGCGCTTAACCGCGTGGTAGAAGCCCCGCGGCAAAAGTTGTTCAGGCGTTTGAATACCGCCCCCGGTGGTACTCGGGCATTGGTGGCAATGCGCGGAAGGCTGTTAAAGGTATTGCCAGATAACCCACATTTTCGCGGTATAGACTCTGATCTAAGGCACCTGTTTATTTCTTGGTTTAACAAGGGGTTTTTGGAGCTGCGCCGTATCGATTGGTCTTCCCCCGCCTCGGTACTGGAAAAAATTATCGACTATGAAGCAGTTCATGAAATTAATGGTTGGGACGACCTGCGTAGCCGCTTGAATGATGACCGGCGCTGTTTCGCGTTTTTTCACCCAGCGTTAAAAGATGATCCGTTGGTATTTGTTGAAATAGCGCTGACTCACGGCGTGCCAGATTCTCTCGCACCCTTGCTGGTGCAAGACAGAGAGGCCTCCCCGGACCACACGTTTAATACAGTCGTATTTTACTCAATTAGTAACTGCCACCCAGGCCTTGCCAGCGTCTCTTTCGGTAATTTTCTGATCAAGGCCGTTGTTGAGGAGTTACGCAAAGAGTTTGCCGGTTTGAAAACCTTCGTCACGCTTTCGCCAGTGCCCGGTTTTCGCAAGTGGCTGCTGAAGGATGATTTGGAAGGTTTGATTGAAGGGGATCTAGTGGAGCGGGTGCGCCAGCCTGTCGGTCGTGTCGTAGAGGCGGAAGTCATGAGTGCACTGCAGAAGCTCTGCGCGCATTACTTGCTGAACGTAAAGTCAGGCCGCTTGCCCAAAGACCCTGTGGCGCGTTTTCATCTGGGCAATGGCGCAATTTTACACCAGCTGAACGTAGCAGCAGATCTCTCACCAAAAGGCATCGCGCAATCCGCAGGCATTATGGTGAATTACCTTTATGATCTGCAGCAGATCGAAGCCAATCATGACGCTTATTTTGATGAGGGCGTTATAGCGGCGGGCAAATCCGTCAAGAAGCTCGCTGAGTAAGTTGGGCTATGACATCGTCTGGCCTTTGCGCCGAGGGCTCATTTTCATATTGATCCGCTCGCACGTCTATTTCGGTATAATAAGGTTCTAGGTTGGCGCCGGTGTGCGCCCAATGAGTCGGTGCTATGTCAGACAAAGATCGTATTCCTACAGTGCAAGTTGGCAGCGGCGAGAAATTCGTCACGGCCCGTGGCTTCTCGGCGATTAAAGACGGTGTGAAAGTGGCACCCGATGTCGCCGGTAGTGCTCAGCAGCGCTCTCGCAAGCCAGATTGGCTACGCGTTAGGCTTCGAGGCGGTGCCACCTACGATAATGTTCAGGCGATTGTCCGTGAGCATAATCTTGCGACGGTGTGCGAAGAGGCCAAGTGTCCGAATATGAGCGAGTGCTGGACGTCGGGCACAGCCACCATCATGCTCATGGGCGATGTTTGCACACGGGCGTGTCGTTTCTGTTCTGTGAATACCGGTAATCCTCAAGGCTGGCTTGACCCTGAAGAGCCGGCCAATACCGCCCGCTCTGTCGCCTTGATGGGGCTCAAATACGTGGTGCTTACTTCAGTGAATCGTGATGATTTGCCAGATGGCGGCGCGGGTCACTATGCCGCATGCGTCAGGCGTGTGAAAGAAGACAATCCGGACACTGCGGTTGAGGCCCTCACGCCAGATTTTCTCGGCGTGCTCAAAGACGTAGAGACAGTGCTGGATTCTGGCATTGAAGTCTTTGCCCAAAATGTTGAAACCGTTGAACGCCTCACGCACCCAGTACGTGATCCGCGGGCGGGTTATCAACAGACGCTGGATGTATTGGCTCATGCAAAGGCCTATCGCCCTGATGTTTTGACTAAAACCAGCGTGATGCTGGGGTTGGGTGAAACCGAGGAGGAGTTACTTGCCTGCATGGATGATTTACGGGGGGCCAATGTCGATATCGTCACCTTCGGGCAGTACCTTCAGCCCACCGCTAACCACTTGCCCATAGCGCGTTATGTCTCACCGCAGCAATTCGAGCAGTATCGCGAGTGGGGTCTAGAGAAGGGCTTTTTTGAAGTTGTGTCTGGCGTGTTCGTCCGCTCGAGCTACCGTGCGGAACAGGTGCTGGCAAAAAACAACGTCGGTCTTTCCTAGGCAGTACGTTCTACTGTGTTAACACCACTGACGCTGGCGGCAAACGATGGTTTAGCGCTGGCGAACGTTTCTCTCCTAAGGCTAGATACGCACGACCATCTGGCACCCGGCAACAAGCGCTTCAAGTTACAGGCTTATATCGATCAGGCAAAGGCGCAAGGCTGTTCAACGCTAGTTTCATTCGGGGGCGCGTGGTCTAACCATCTGCACGCATTGGCGGCGCTGGGTGCAGAGTCTGGTTTTGCAACCGTTGGTATTGTGCGTTGTGAACCGCATGAGGCACATTCTGCAACGCTGCAGGAAGCCCGCGCTTGGGGCATGCAAATTCTTGCGGTGGGTAGGGCGGAGTATAAGAAACGCCACTTACAGGCATACCAGGATGAGTTGCATCAACGGTTTTCACCTTGCGTTGTTATTCCTGAGGGTGGTGCGTCGTTGCCGGGTGCGCAGGGCTGCGCGGACATCGCTAAGCTAATACAGGCTGCAAAAAGTCACGCGCGTCGAATTGTATTGCCTGTTGGTACGGGAACTACGTTGGCCGGAGTAGCGGCTGCATTGCCTTTTGATTACGAAGTGATTGGCATCAGCGCACTAAAGGGCGCAAGCGATATCGATGAAAACATACAGACTATCTTGCAGCAATTGGCGGGGGATACATCGGCGGCCTGGAAGGTGCTTCATGATTATCACTGCGGTGGTTTTGCAAAAGTCAGTAATACGTTAAAAGCATTTTTGCGTAGATTTGAAAGTGTGCAAGCTGTGCCACTAGAACCCGTTTATACCGCCAAGATGCTGTTTGCAATACATCAGCTGCGAGAGAGTGGCCAGTGGAGCGAACGCGAGCCAATCATTGCTGTTCACACCGGTGGATTGCAGGGGCGGCGGGGGTTTGATTGGGTGCAGCAGCAGGAATAAAAAGCTTGGGTGTCAGTGCGCTTAAGCTATCGCCAAATAGATTTGTCACGGCGTGAAGAGCGCAGTCCACACAGACCCATTAGCGCAAGCGCAAGTGAGCCGGGAACCGGTACAGTTGCCAGCGTGTTGGACGTTTGCAGAGCTGAGAGCAAGAAGCTATCGTTGCCCGCGCTGCCGCCTGCGCCAAAGAGTGGGTTGTAGACGCCAATCAACCAGCGAGATGAGCTGACATTGCCAGGGTTAACGCCGTAGTAGCTCACGCCAACGTTGTTGTAGTTATCTACTACGTTGTAGCCGCCACCGTTTGAGGCAAGTATACCGTCCCAGGTGCGGCCATTAAGAGCCGAAGCGCCAGATTGATCCCAGGCCAGTACTGAAATATCTGCGCTGTTGCCCAGAGCGCCACCGACGGCCAAGTCAAGATCGATACCTTCAAGCCTGACTTCTTCATCAAACTCCAGCATTAGCATATCGTATTCGCCACTGGGATCGTTGGTTACGCTATCTATCCTGTGGTTAGCATTGCTTCCGCCTTCGTCGCGGTTTCTCAGGGCGAGCGCATCGTTGCGAGCCCATATGAGACGTCCATTTTGAATGGTGTCGCCACTGTTTCTGTCGCGCGTGTCAGACCAGCCCGTAACACGTAGAGTAACGCCGTCAGATGAGGTTAGCGTAAGTCTGTTGCCGTTGCGGTTGCGATTAAAGCTCTGGCTGGCACTGTCGAAGTCCCAGACCTGCGTAGCGCTCATAGCACTGGTTGCGGGCAGTAGCATAGAGCCCGTTAGCAGTGCAGCGCTTAACAATGTTGAGGCGAGTCGCATCCGCAACCTCCATCCGTTTGCAGTAACGCAGCAAAATGCGGCGCCTTATCTCTGCATGTAACGAGGGCGTTTTAGTGCGGCGGTGCAGGAACGTTGTTGCGAAGAACGCTTTTGTGACCTACAGCATGAGCACAGAAGGCAGGAGCGTGATTGGCTTTTGGTGCCAGATTTTTGCACGCTCAGACCGTGTCAGAGTCATTGGGGATATCCTACATTCGCTCGGCGAAAAACCTTTAGCTCCAAATCGCAAAAAAGAGACATAGTGCAGGATTTAACGCGCGCAATGTGCGCTGGTTCACGCTTTGTCCTCTATCGAAGCGGTTGCGTAATAGGAAAACCCGAGAATTGATCTGTCGCTGATGGCTTAGAGGCATCGAAATCCAGCGTATACGCTGCAAAGGTGGCGGTCTGTGCCTTTTTATCAATGGTGACAATCCCGTGGCCGGAACCTTTTGCGGCCTGTACCGCAAATACGTCGTCAGTGGCGATGTCTGGCCGTGTCATTGCGCTGGCACCGGCAGTTTGTATCGGCGTTGGATTGGTCACCCCCAGCACGGTGATGTGGTTGGTCAAATCGTCAATGTACTTACCTGTGTTGGGGCCATTGAGATTGCCCCCAACGGGCTGCGCCTCTGGCCACCACGCACGCGGAAAACCCACAGAAGAACCAGTCACCATAAAGCTTAGCGGCCCGTCGTCCCACGTGTCGATACCCAGGCGTGCCAGCATGCCAATGTGTTGATCGCCATTCACCATGATGGTGTTGCGGCCAATAGTACGCAGGGCTTTGTTGCGAGCGCTTTGAGGCCAGCCGTTGGTGTCCATGTCAATTTCAAAGCGTCGCAGTGTTGCGCCAATGTGCGTGGTGCCTTTTGAAAACATGGATTGCGAGAGGAACCAGCGAACGGGGAGGGCGGCAGTTCGTTTTTGCCATTCGTCCAAAAACACCAGCTGGCGCTCACCCAATAACTGCGCGCCCTCGACATCCAGTTTGGCGGCATGTTCAGGTTTACGTGGAATCCCTTTGGCAAAGCGGGGGTGTGTTTTAAATTTTCGGTCTTCTGCTACCGCAAAGCTCATGCCTGCGTAATCGAGCGCGGTGAAGTAAACGTCAATATCATTGCGAACAGGTGCGGGATCTACTGGGTCGGGTAGGCTGCCGGTTTGCGTGCGCTGCACCATGTTTACCCACTTGGGTGGCATGGTGTACCCATCGCCTTCTTCGCCCCAAATGTTTGGCATAAACACGTCGTGATCATCTGGGATAATCACACTCGGCCGATCTTTCAATACATGGCGCCAGGTTAGGCCGAATTGGTAGAACTTGCCGAGATACGAAAGCCGAGCGGCTTCGAGGGGTTCACGAACGACCTCGACGTGATCCATGCCCTCGTATATTTGATCGCCGGCGAAGAAGAGCATGTCAGGGTCTTGCCGCATTACATTGCTAACCATGGTGTCCTGCGGAAACAATTCACCGTGGTCGCAATTAAAAACGCCCAGGCTAAACGCGTTGCTGTTGCGCGGGTTGGCGCGCACTTGGCCATGCCAAAAATGCGGCTCACCGGCGAGCATGTACTTTACCCGGTAGCGCACGGGTTCCGCAGCGGAAACATCGGCCGCGCGGAATAAAAATGTTGAAGAGAGCGGTTCAAGGTTTGCCGTTGCAACCTGCGCCCATGTGCCATCTTGTTTGAATTCTAAAACGGCTTCCTGCGCATCGTTTTCTTCTAGCGGAACCATCTGTGCTTGCAGTTTTAGCGTGCCGTTGTCTTGCAGTGTGTATTGAGACCAAAGCACCGGCCCAACAGCGCGATCAGCGTGGTTAGCCAGTGCGGAGCCTTCAACAGTCCAATGACTAAAATGCACTTCCGATTTTTTGCCTTGCGCCAAGAGGCTAAGTGACCCTGACAACGTGCCCTTTGGAAGCGCTTGTCCAACGGTAATGGCACGGCTTTGGCCGCTGATGGCGCTTACCTCGATGTAGTCTGCGGTATCTGTAAGCTTCCCAGTAACCTTCAGCTGTACGCCAGCAGCTGTATTCATATGATGCGGAGTAACCACTTTTCCTATCTGCAGCCTTCCGGTGTGCGAAACGCCAACGAAAAAAGGCTCACTCTGAGGGTGTATCCAAACGTTTTGAGGCGAGGGTGTTTTACTTTTTAGGCCAAGCCAGAGGCCAACCTGCCGTTCTTTTTTTCTGGAGGGTTTAATCTGTCGCAGATGCACTTGGGTCGAAAATTCGCCGGCTTGCCCTACGGTAGCAGTCGCATGGTAGAGGCGTGATTTGTATGCGCCCCAGCGGCCGCCAAAGCTGGCGGGCTGTGCGATGAAGGTATCGCCGGCGCGTTGCCAGTCGTGAAGTGGCATTGGAAAGTAATCTGCGCCTACCCAGCGCCGTGTTGGCTCAGTGTCTTTCTGCTCTTCACTACACCCTTGAAGCACAAGCAGCACGGTTAGCGCGGCTATTGCTGCCCACAGGGTTTTGAAAACGTGCGCGTAATCCGTTGTAGAGAGTCTGGCGGGCATATCAAGGCGTTCCAACACCAAAGCGGTAAGCGAGTTCAAAGTAAGCGCCGCGTGGTTGGCCAACAAAATAGCGGTATTGGCCAAATCCAAAATCTGCGCGTTCTGCATATTTTTCGTCAAGCAAGTTAGTGAGACGCATTGCGGCACTCAGGCCTCTGGTGATGTCGCCTCCTATTCTGAGGTTTAGCAAAGAATGGCCGTCGTACTCATGCTCGTTGTCGGGCTCTAGATAGTATTCATCCAGATACACCCACTCCAATTCGGCGTAGCTGTCGCGAGACGTTAAATCGCGTAAGTCACGGGTCACGCGCGCGCTGCCAAAAACACGGGGAGCGGTGTCAATGTCGTTGCCTTTAATTTCACCAGAACTGCCGATCAGATTAATCTGAGAGTCGTAGCGATGTCTGGCAACGGTGGCGTCAACTGCCACACGCCAGATGTCGCTAATGCTGTAATTAAGGTTAATCTCAGCCCCAGTGTGTTCGGTGCTGGCGCCACTGATATTCTGGCGGTCTGCATCCTGAAAAATGACGTCGTCTTTCTCCATGTAGTAGAAGGATAGGTCATAGGAAACGCCTTGGCTGGCGCCACGAAACCCTATTTCAACGTTGTCGATTTGCTCTGAATCAAGATCTGCGTTCTCTTGGCCAGCCTGCAGCCGGTACAGCTCTGTTGCCTGTGGCGCTCGGAAGCCACGGGCAACGCGCAGATAAGCTAAATGTTGTTCGTTCCAGGCGTAACTTGCACCGGCGTTGGCAGAAAAGTTTTCGAAAGTGTCATCGCGATCAGAGGGCCTAAAGAACCGGCAATTGCTGGCGTCTGGCCCGCAGGCTGATCCATCGCCCGTGCGGTTATCGTAGTCGTAACGGGTTTGCTCTATGCGCAGGCCGCCGCTCAGTTCCCATTTCGAATCGAAAGCCGTGCGTAGTTGCGTGTAAGCCGCAATCACGCTGGCGTCTACCTGATAATCGTAATGCACACCCGCGGGTTGGTTGTCGCTGAAGGGTTGAGCTTGCACTTCCGACAAGGTTGCATCGGTGCGTTCAATATCGACCCCGTTGATCCAGTTGAGATTTTGCAGGCTGGTTTGCAGCGCTGTTTTTAGGCCGATGCTGGAATGGGCGTTTTCCTCAACGGGCTGCCAAGGTAAAAAGTGTTGAAGAAATTCCATTTCGTTGTCGCGAAAATACGGAGTAATGACCAGCGTGGTACTAGCGTCCAGCGCTCTGCTGGCACGGCTGTAGAAGCGAAGCGAGCTTGCGTCTCGGTAGGCCTCTGGGTTGGGGTTGGTGTCGCGCAGAGTGTTGTCTTTGTATGCTTCAAAACCCTGGATGAAACCGGCCGTTTCCTGATTGAGGTTGCTGGCTTCCAGCACGGTCTGTATTTGCCAGACATCGCCAGCATAATCGTGTCGCAGTGTTGCTTTTTGCTGGTCGTAACCTGAATCATCTTTGTAACCATCATCAGAGCCGCCGTTAGCGCTGATACGAACGCCATGTTTGCCCCGCGTATTACTGTAGGAATACTGTAAGCGGTAAAACTCGTCAGGGCCTATTTCCAGGCCAATGCGTTGCTGCTGTTCTTGGGTGGGTGCAGCGCTAATGACGTTGATGACACCATGCATGGCGTTCGAGCCGTACAATGCAGTTGCCGGCCCCTTGATAACTTCGATACGTGCTGCCTGTTCAAAATTGGCATCAAACAGCTGGTTGACGTTACAGAAGCCGGGCGCCCGCAGGCTAATGCCGTCACTGGCGGTAAAAAACGCGCCGCAGCTGCCGGCGCCAGTGAGCACCGGCGAGCGCAGTGCTATCAGGCTTTCCTGGCCATTGCCGCGGCTGATCCAGGTGCCGGGAATACGTTGCATCACTTCGTTGAGGTGCACGGCGGATACTGTGCTTAGATCATCACCGGTAGCGGCAGCCCATGCCAAAGGCAGGTTGCGCCCGTCCTCTGGGTTGCGGCTAGCGGTGACGATTATCTGTTCCTGAATGCCCGCCTCTCCAGAAGGCTCGTTAGCAACTGCGGATGTGGTGGCTCCGCCAGTAGTAACTGCTAAGACAAATGCCCCCGTGAAGGCGACGGAGATAGAGCGTGAACGCATAGTGAATCCTGGTGATGTCGGAGCGCAAATGGCGTTTTGTAGAAAGGGAACGTTAGCCGGCAGCGATAATATTGCTGTCATTCTCAGCCGCACTGGGGCCTTCTCGATTGCGCACGGCATCGGCGACTCGAAACAGCGGTATTTTTAGCATTTCAATCAACTCTTCACTGGCTTGAGTTTCAATGAGCGCTTTGTCCATGCAGGCCAACCATTCATCCCGCTCTTTTGGGCCGATGTGATAGGGCTCGTGAGGGTCTGTTAGGCACACGGTGCCGTGCTCGTCGTCGTAGAGCGGCGGTCCGCCCATCCAACCAATCAGGTATTGCGCGAGCTTGCCCTTCATAGGCTCCAGATCTTCGGCGTGCATGTCGCGCAACGCCTTTAGCTCAGGATCGGTATCCATCACCTCGTAAAAGGTGTTGCAGAGTTCTCTAATGCCCTGTTCCCCCAATATCTGGAAGGGGGTTTGTGGTGCGCCGCTCATGGTAAATCGCCTTAAAGTGGAGTTAATGCATGCCATCAATCATACTGCTGGCAGCAGTTTACCTGATCTTGGACGGGGAGTGGGCAATTGGACGTAGGCAGCGAGGGGCGGATGCAGGTTGATAGCGTCGGTTATACTGGCGGCCGCCGAAATATCAGCCTGGCCCTGTTGGTCGTTGTCAATTTGCTGCCTATTCTGGGCGTTGTATTTCTGGATTGGGACGTAGCCTCTCTGGTTATTCTGTACTGGTCTGAGAATCTTATTCTGGGGTTCTACACGCTGCTAAAGATGCTCATTAAGTCTCCACGGCAAGGCGCCGGTATGGGAGCGTTTTTCCTTTTGCACTACGGCGGTTTTTGCGCGGGGCACGGTATGATCATACTGTCCATGTTGTTCGACAGTAATTTCGACCCTGACCCAGTAAACCCCTGGCCAGCCTTTTTAGTCTTCCCGCAATTGCTGTTTAATGTGATCGCCCACGTACTGACATTGGCGCCAACCGCCTGGTTGTTGGCGTTTGCGGCAATGTTCATCAGCCACGGAGCCTCTTTCGTCACGAATTTTCTGTTGGGCCCCGAGCGGCGTCAGCAAGAAATGGGGCGGTTGATGATGGCGCCCTATGGCAGAATTATGATCCTGCACGTGGCCATCTTGGTGGGGGGAGTGCTGGCCCTGAAGGTGGGCGAGCCACTGGTCGTGTTGCTGGCGTTAGTCATTCTAAAAACGGCGATGGACTATAAATTACACATGCGTGAACATGAAAAAATGGCACGCCAGAGCCCATCGCCGGGTGCCACGCAGTAATGCCTCTGTTAAACTTCGACCTTTGCCGAGCCAGACCCTAAGACCGCGCTCAATACCGTTTTCATTTTAGACTGGATACATCAACCCAATGCATCAAGCCGATTCAGTTCTGGCAGTGAACGATGATTTTCCCATTCGCACGGATGTCCCGGTGCACAGTGGCAAAGTGCGCTCTGTTTACTGGCTTACCGCAGAAGATTCAGCGCGTTTAATAGCGCAGCGCAACTATGACGTTGCACCCGATGCGCCGCTGGCCATCATGATCATTTCGGACAGGCTGTCTGCCTTCGATTGTATCTGGCACGCGCAGGGCGGGTTGAATGGCGTGCCAGGAAAGGGCGCTGCGCTCAATACGATATCCAACCACTGGTTTAGCCTGTTTAAAGCCAACGGTTTGGCGCAGAGCCATATTCTGGAGGTGCCACACCCGTTGGTCTGGATCGTGCAGAAGGCCAAGCCGGTGATGATTGAGGCGATTGCGCGACAGTATATTACCGGGTCTATGTGGCGTGCTTACGAAGCAGGAGAGCGTACGTTCTGCGGTATCGATCTTACAGATGGGCTAGAAAAAGATCAGAAGCTTCCGGAGCTGCTGATTACGCCTTCCACCAAAGGTATTTTAACTGGCATACCGAATGTACCGGCAGTGGATGACGTGAATATCACGCAAGCCGATATTGCTGCAAACTATGCCGATTTCAATTTTCGTGTAGAAAAGGACGTGTTGGTTTACGAGCGCCTGCTGCGAGAAGGCTTTGCGTTGATTAGTGAGCGTTTGGCAGCTTTGGGCCAGGTGTTTGTGGATACAAAGTTTGAGTTTGGCTATGTCACAGATCGAGCAGGTAATACACAACTGATCTATATGGACGAGGTGGGTACCCCCGATTCATCACGTATTTGGGATGCGGAGGCTTTGCAGGATGGCCAAGTTGTCGAAAATTCCAAAGAGGGTTTTCGGCAGGCGCTGCTTGCGCATGTTCCCGACCCAGACGTATTGCTGAATAAAAACCGAATGGAAGAGCGTGCGGCACTCGCCTGTGACACAGCGCTGCCCGAAGCGTTTTTGCTCGCGGTGTCTCGCACCTATGTGGGTATGGCCGAGAAAATAACCGGTAAGCCGGTGGCGGTTTCACCGAATCCGCGTGCTGAAATTATTGACGTATTGCGCAGAGACTTTGCGCTAGTCGATTAGGTGCTCTCAGACCCCTACTTTTACTTGGTCAGTATCCCTGCGGTACTCCTTTATGCTGTGTCAAAGGGGGGCTTTGGTGGCTCAGTGGCCGTGCTGGCGGTGCCGCTGATGTCTTTGGTGATGTCGCCCACACAGGCAGCGGCAATTTTACTGCCAATT
>JBGCFE010000110.1:0-23740 GCA_045106775.1 Halioglobus sp. | reverse complement strand
GAAGTGTACTTGGGTGAAGACCCTATGAACGCGCAAAACATGCGGGGCATGTTCGAGTTTGGTCTGGTACACAACCCTGCGCACATCACCGACGGCTTGCTCGAAGAAAGACTGCACGTGATGGAGCTAATGAACTCGCAGGTAATGCTCACCATGGATATCCCCTACCTGCCCGAGCGTTTGCCAGAACTTAAGTGCCCGGTGCTCGCGTTCTGGGGTGCTAACGACCAGATGATGCCCGATAGCGGCGCTATCGCGTTAATGAATCACTGCGCCAACATGAAGATGATTACGCTCTCGGAATGTGGCCATTGGGCAATGGTTGAGCACGAAGCGCTGTTCAATAAGGAGTGCTTGCAGTTTCTTGCCGCGTAAAGCGCTAGAACAACGACACACAAAAAAGCCCGCATTGTTTGATGCGGGCTTTTTTTATCTAAACGCAAACCAAATTAATCGAAGGTCACGTCGGTATACGCTGGGTTCTGGCCGTCAACAATTGCCTGATGCATAGCACCCAGATACGTGTTGAATGGGTGCGTAAATATCCAAAAACGATTTTCGCGTATCGCGTCAAAGGTACATTGCGCAACGTCATCCGGCGTTAAAAAGTCCGGCAGGCCAGCCATCATATGCTCTTCAGATTCAACGACCTCACTCGCCGCCTCTATACCCAGCAGATCATCGCTGATCGAGGTCAACACAGGGCCCGGGCACAATAATGAAACGCCAATCTTGGCTTGCTGCGCATCAAAATCATTTAGCAGGCACTCGCTAATGCCGCGCACGGCCATTTTGGCTGCGGTGTACTGCGCCATGCCGGTTGCAGCTACAAGACTGCCCACTGAACCGGTATTGATCACGTGGGCCGCTTTGTCGGCCGCCAGCATTTTTGGCACGAATGCATTGATACCGTTCACCACTCCCATCACGTTAATCGAGAACATAGTCTGCCAATCATCCGCAGAGTGCGACCAGGTTTCTCCCGCACGTAAAATGCCAGCATTGTTGAACAGCAAATCCGGCACACCCAGTTCCGCTTCGCAGCGCTGGGCAAACGCAGCAACAGCCTCACTGTCAGACACATCTAGCGCTTGAGTCATCACGGTAACGCCATTGGCTTCCAGCTGCTCTTTTAGCGCATCCAATCGGCCGCCATGTAAATCGGCAACGGCCAGGCGCATGCCCTGGGCGGCACAATGCCTGGCTAGCGCCCGGCCAATGCCGCTTCCCGCGCCGGTAACCACGGCAATTTTGTCTTTAAACTGATCCATAAAAGGCTCGCAATAGGTTGATTCTGATTAGGTTCTTTCACTGGCACTGTAACGGGCGCTACCCACTATAAAAAGCGCCCGAGGGAATTAGATTGTCCGTACACAGGCGCTAATAGGGCAAACGCTTGGTTTTCTACTAGGCTATAACCTTGATCCTGCCATGATTGGGTCACCCTCATGGACAGTCTATTCACCATTGGCCTGTTTTTCGAAGTAACCTGAAAGAGCTACAGTCCACGTATTGGAGTGCTGCAAGACTGGCGCTCCCACACCTATTGGCGGTTAACAGCACTCCCGCCAGACCAAACCCACGCCCTGATAAAAACAAGCGAATCCCTACTAAGAGGAAGAGCCATGAAAACCCGCTACCCAGTTAACAGAATAGCTAATAGAACAGCATCTAAAACAGCACTAGCACGCGCTATTTCCGCGTCCCTGGCGCTAACTGCAGTTACGGCCGCACCGGCTGCACTTGCGCAGGGCGCTCGCGTTTTGGAAACGGTGGTGGTCACCGCGCGTAAACGGGTGGAGAATATTCAGGAGACGCCCATCTCTATCACCGCTATTTCCGGCGACATGATCGATGAGACCAACATGATCAATGTGGCCGATATCGAACAGCGCACGCCCAACCTCACGATACGCGCCGCAGACAACGGCGTCAGCAGTTCGCTGCAGGCCTTTATGCGTGGCGTTGGCCAATTTGATTTTGCCCTAACCGTAGACCCTGGTGTGGGTATGTACGTAGACGGTGTGTATCTGGCAAGAACCGTAGGCGCGAATTTCCAGCTTTCAGACATCGAACAGATTCAGGTGCTGCGCGGCCCGCAGGGCACGCTGTTTGGTAAGAACACGATTGGCGGCGCAATCAACGTCACCACGCGTCGCCCTTCAGGCGAAACCAACTTCAGTGCTGAACTCACCGGGGGTGAAGACAACTACATCTCTCTCGATGGCTATGTCGAATTCCCCATCACCGACAACACCGCAGGCAGTATTGCAGCCCTGGTTAAGCAATCAGACGGTTGGCAAAAACGCGACCGCGGCGATGATGCAGGTAATGACGATTTATGGGCGATGCGCGCGCACCTGGATTCTGATTTCAGCGACAGCTGGAATTCGCATTTCGTGATGGATTACACCGCCATCGACCAAAACGTTTACCCACAAGTACTCACCGACTTTAACCCAGATGCTGTCATCGCCTCTTCGTTTTTAGGCGCTGTGGTGGGCCCAACAGGCGGAACCTGCTGCGAACCCAACATCGATGACATTGATCGCAGCAGCGCTCTGAATGAGTTAGACAAAGACCAAAGCGATACCTGGGGTATCAGTTGGACCAACACGATAGACATGGACAACCTCACGTTTAAATCAGTAACCGGTTACCGTGACATGAACACCGACTCGTACCGCGATGCCGACAACTCCACGTTCGACTACTTTGCTGTGGGCTCGGAATTCGACGTGCAGCAATTCAGCCAGGAGTTTTTGCTAAATAATGCCTCAGGAAGCAAATTGGACTGGCTGGTAGGCGCGTATTACCTCAAGGAAGACGGCGACCACTTGAGCGACGTGACTATCGGTGGCGGCCTGTTTGAAGCGATTGGCGTGTTGCCGCTGGACTTTACCCTGCGCTACGACAGAACGCAGGAAACAACCAGCTACGCAGCGTTCTTCAACGCCACATGGCATCTGCAAACGGATTTACGGCTTAATCTCGCCGCGCGTTATACCTACGACGAGAAGAAGCTCGACATGTTTACCATCAAACGTGCCAGCCAAACCCCTATTCTTGCACCTGGCCCAACCAGCGCCGAAGCCTGTACCGATGTTGTGGCTGATGGCCTTGGCTCAACCGTGGTATGTGATGAGAGCTGGGACGAGTTTTCACCGCGCATCGGTATCGACTATGCGGTGAACGACGACACACTCACCTACGCCAGTATTTCAGGCGGCTTCCGCAGCGGCGTTTACAACGGGCGGCCACTGACCACCAGCCAAATTTCAGTGGCCGACCCAGAAACGCTGATCAGCTACGAAATTGGGGTTAAGTCGCAACTGTGGAGCGACCGCCTGCAGATCAACGGCGCCGTGTTCTACAACGACTATGAAGACAGACAGTTTCTGGTAAACAGGCCTTCAGGTTCTGCCGAGAACGCCTTGGCACTGGTGGTAGACAACGCCGCCGACTCCACCCTATGGGGCGCAGAGCTGGAATTCACCGTTCTGCCGGTAGACGGCCTTACCATCACCGGCGGTTTGTCTTACATAGAACCCGAGTATGAAAATTTCGACGTGATTAATCAGGCCACCGGCGAGCTTGAAGATTTAAGCGACCGCCCGTTTTCTGCCATCCCCGATTGGACAGCCAACTTAATGGCGCAATACGTGTTTGATTTAAACAATGGTGACAACCTGCGCCTACGCGCCGACATGGCGTACAAAAGCGAAATTTTCTACACCGATGACGAAGCCAGCGCCAGCTTCGACAGGCTCAATGCCGACGGCTACATTCTCTACAACGGCGGCTTAACGTATGTCACCGCCGATGAAAAGTGGGAAGTGGGCGTGTTTGGCCGCAACCTGTCAGACAAGCGCGAAATACGCGGTGGGTTTGGTGTTGATGCCTTTGGTACCACCACCGTCAGCTTCACTGAGCCACGACGCTTCTTCATTAGCCTCAAGTACCGCGGGTAATCTGTTAACGATGAATGTGTTTGGGCAAGTGCAAATGGGGTATCTGGTGGTTGGCTCACGCAAACTGCCGGAATGGAAAACGTTCGTGCAGGACGCAATGGGTCTGCACCTGGCCAGTGAGTCTGCGGGCGAGCTTGCGTTTCGCATGGACAACCATGCCCGGCGGCTGATGATTACGGATGATCCTGCTGAAGACATTCTCGCCATCGGTTGGCAGGTGGCAAACACCCAAGCATTGGAGACGATTCTTGAACGCCTGAAAAACCACAACGTTGCTGTCACCCAGCACAATGGAGACGAGGCGACGGCGCGCGGCGTTGAATCGTTCTTTCGCTTCATTGGGCCTAAAGGCCTGCTCGTTGAATTGTTCATTGAGCCTTTGATTGATGAACAACCACTGGCGATGCTGTGCGGTGGCTTTGTCACTGGCCAATCGGGCATGGGCCACATCTCGTTGATGTCATTAGAGCCAGAACGCACTGTCGCTTTCTGGCAAGGCCTATTCGATGCCCGCATCAGCGACACCATTGATATTGCTGTGGGCAACCGAACCGCACTGGATGTCACGTTCATGCGCGTAAACGAGCGGCATCATTCAGTGGCGATCGCGGCCACCAAAGGGTTGGCCATCGACATGTTCAGAACACGCATTCAGCACTTCAACATGGAAGCGGCCACGCTCAACGATTTAATCGCCGCCTATGAACGCTGCAAGGCGCTTGGCTTTAAACTATCGCGCGGCATAGGGCAGCACCCGAATGACAAAGAACTCTCGTTCTACGTTCACACACCGTCGGGTTTCGAATTTGAGATTGGCTGGGATGCACTAACGGTAGATGAAGCCACGTGGCAACACGGGAAAAGCTACGGTGAGATGAGCACCTGGGGGCACGAAATTCCCGGCCGCTTTTCTTCTGAACTGAGCGCGGGGCACCTTGTGAATGCCGCTAAATCACTGGTGAAGACGGAATTTTTGCCCTGGTAGCCTTACTCAAATTGCACCCGCGATTAACGCAGGTGCTGCGTAAACATCAGTGTGCCAGTAACTCCAGCGCCGCTGCTGCCGCCACTTTGCTGCCATAGGGGATGGCGTCTAGCTCCACGATGTAGTCGCCGCTGTGATTCGAATATGGCGGCTTACCACCCGCGGCCATAAACGCCTCTAGGCTGGTAATACCCAACATCAAATACGCTAAAGGTACATTGGCGTGTTCACCCAGTAGCAAGTGTGCATCCTCAGAGGCAATCGCAGCGGGCGCCTCTTCAATCACCTGCTCTTTGCCAAACACTGGGGCAAGCCCCCTTGCAATCCGCGCCGCCAGCGCGGTGTCGTTTACCAGCGGTGTGCCGGTGCTTTTCATGGTGATGACAGGCATTTTGTCTTCTGGCAAACCCTGCGCAATAGCAACAGCCCTATTCACCCGCTCGATGCCGGCAAGCAGTTGCTCCCGCACGGTTTCTGAATACCAGCGTAGGTTCAGCTTTAGCACTGCCTTATCAGAGATAACATTGTTGTCGGTACCCGCCTGCACCGCGCCTACGGTGAGTACGGCAGGCTCCTGCGGATCAATATTTCTAGAGACAATGCTTTGGTACTGAAGAATGGCAGAGGCTGCCATCACTACTGGGTCTTTCGAAAGGTGCGGCATTGAGCCGTGGCCTCCCTGCCCAAAAAAAGTGACATCTAACTGGTCGGTACCCGCATAGCGCACGCCGCCAACGCTAAAAATTAGCCCTAACGGCACCGGCGCGCTGTGCAGCGCCAACATGTAATCGGGCACCGGCATGCCATGCTTGGAATATAGCCCGTCTTCCACCATCGCGGCGGCACCGGCAATCAGCTCTTCAGCGGGCTGTGCGACGAGTATCAAGGTGCCACTCCAGGCACTCTTGAGTTCAACCATCGCATGCGCCATACCCAGCATCCAGCTTACGTGCGCGTCGTGGCCACACATGTGCGCTACCGGCACTGTCTTGCCATCTGCTCGCGTTACCTTCACGTTGCTGGCATAGGGCAGCCCGGTGGTTTCTTCTACGGCATTGGCGTCCATATCGGCGCGATACAACACCGTTGGGCCTTCCCCATTTTTTAACATGGCCATTACACCGGTTTTACCGATACCAGTGGTCACAGAAAAACCGAGTGTGCGTAATTCATCGGCGACAATTTTTGCGGTGCGCACTTCTTCAAAACCGAGCTCAGGGTGTTGATGAATATCTTTAAAGATAGCGGTGATCTGCTGGGCCTTGGAATCAATAGCAGCTTGCAATTGATCTGCATGCCTAACAGCACCCGCAGTGTCAGCTACAGATGCCGCGTGCACGCCCGGCGTCGCCAGCGAAAGACAAACAAGTGCGCCGGCAAAGATCGAATAAATGAGACGAAGCGATACGTTCATGCGTTGGTTCTCTTTAGCAAAGCTGTGTATTCATTCATAGAAAGCGCTATCAAAACGAAAACGCCCATGGGGCTGCTTCGCCGAAAAACACTTCACCATAAAGACTTCAGGCGACTCGTTTTCAGGGCAGCTCTGCGGCGAAAAATCAAAACCGAAGCGTTTGTAGTACAGCGGGTTGCCCGTGAGAATGCAGCCCAATGCGCCTGCGCTTGAAATGTCGGACAGGCCTCGCTCGATTAACTGTGTGCCAATGCCCTGCCCCTGCCACTCGGGCAGCACTGAAACCGGCCCTAACGCAAACCATGGTTGCAAAGTGTCACCCAGTGCCACAGGCGAGAACGCGATATGGCCAACCAGCTCATCTTCACGGATTGCCACCAGCGAGAGCACTAATGCGCCTTTGTCACGCAGTAAGTCAATCACGTCTTGCTCGTTGCCACCGGCATAGGGCTTACCGGCGAAGGCGCGCTCGGTGATGGTTCGAATGATTTCTATATCGGCGTGCGTTTCATGCCTTAAGGTAATACTCATGGGAGACTCCTAAAACGCTGTTCAATTACTGTTTTTCGTCGCGAATTTGCCGCCAACGAAAAGGCGATGTTATTTGCGCCCACCACGTCATTGGGAAATGGGGCAAGCTGGCAATGCCGATTTCTTCGGGAGGCTCTTTATCGGCAGGAAGATACCGTGTGCCGAATACCCAATCCCATACGCTAATCGTTTGACCGTAATTATGATTGGCCTCTTCTACCGTGCTCGAATGATGCCAGCGGTGCAATTCCGCCATACTGAAAAACCAATTCAATGGCCCCAACCTTAACTGCACATTGGCATGCTGGAATATCCCATGCACCGCCGTGATTAAACCAAAGTAGGCTAGCATCACCTCACCGCAGCCTAGCACCACCAACAACAAATACGCCGGCGCAAAGGTTAGAAACGAATCGATAGGATGAAAGCGCCCCGCATTGAGCCAATAAAGCCTGGGAGCGCTGTGGTGCACCGCGTGAAAACGCCACAGTGAATCCCACTGATGCTCAAACCGGTGCACCCAGTAGCCCGGCAGCTCGCCCACCAACAGCACCAATACGATTTGTGCAGCCAACGGCCAATGTGCCGGCCACAGCGCCAACCCGATTGCGTCAGACGCCCAGCCGCCGATAAATACACCCAACGCGACAACCGGCGGCGTAATTAACGCAATCAGTAGCCCAATGCTGAGCGCATGGGTAGCATCGACGCGTATATCTGCCCGGGGTGTATTCCAACTGGTGTGGTGCGGATACACATGTTCCAAAACCGCTACGATGGCAAAGGCGGCGAACTGTGGCCCCAAAATAGCCAACGGCGCTGCTACGCCCTGCTGCATTAGCCACCAGGCAACCAATACAGCTGAACCCATCACTACTGGAAACACCGACCACTTGAAGAGGGCGGGCGCGTTACGCTTGCGCTGTTCACTTACAGTGTTGTGTGTAGGGTGACCGGTATCCAAACGCCTAGCCCTCGCCAAACCGCCAGCCATCGCCAGCAACGTCTACAAAAATAGGGTTGGCAAAGGCAAACGGTGCATAGCCCGGCGCAACCGCAGAGTAAATCGGCGATGGCGCACCCGCCACCTCCACAAACACAAAGCTATCGGTGTCTAGCGCCAAGGCCACCGCCAGAGGTTCCCCCACCACAATGGGGAACGTCTCTGACAACTCACCGTTCACCCAAACGCGCGCCTCGGTTACCGGTATCCAGCTTGCACTTTCAACCACAACATTCAGCATAGCTTCAGCGCCAGTGAACGTTTCACCGGGGCCTTTGTCTTCCAGGCTCACCGTTAGCATCGGCCCGGTAGTGCCGTAAACCCTGCCTGCCATAACAGCATCGACAATGTCGGCGGTAGACACCTCGGCCAAGCTTGTATGTTCTATGCTCAGCATATTGCGCGGGTAAGCCACTAGCTGCGCACTCATGTGCGAATCGCTATTGGCAGTGGCAACGTGATAAATGTTTTGTTTTAGAAACGAAAACCAATCGGTGCGATTGAGCGTGTACAGCGCCATGTCATGGCCATTGAGCAATTCCATCACGTCGAAATCGATATCCCGGTAAGCAGACCCTGCATGCTTCTCCAGCAGCAACGCGTTGGGTGCTTCGGTTAGCGGCAGTTCTGGGTCATACGCCACTCCTTGAGACAGGTGGTTAAGAAAAGCGATGTCGTCGTCCATGCCGGTATCGCGTGGATGGTTAAGCTGATAAATGCTGCGCGGAAACTTCGCTTTGTACGCGCCTATCACCTGCCCTAGCCGCAGGTTTTCGAACGGCAGCGTGCCGCCCAGAAACGCGCTGGCATCGGCCTCCACCGGGAACACGTTGCTATGCCCAATAGTGGTAGGTGCAACCTCTGAGCTAGCCATGCCCGATATTTCAACGCCAGGGAAGCTGATGATCTCTTCTTCCAAACCAAGCGCTTCAATAGTATTGCCCAACGAGTAAGTCACGAAATGTTCTGTAGGCACCATAATTTCACCGCCCTGAGCGACAAAATCGATCACGCGTTGCGTTGGCGATAAGCTGGAATCGAAACTGAGCCCGCTGTGTAAATGAAAATCTGCACTCACCAGGTTAGCGGTTTGCAAAACACGCTTAGGCAGCGCTACTTCCAGCGTTGTCGCTTCACCCGCTGCAAGCTTAACATTAGTCACCGTTGCCGAATACTCAGGCCCACGGCTTGCCGTGATTCGATACGCACCGGGCGGCAACTGCACTTCACGCAAATCATCAGGCACACCCGCCAGGCTAATACGATGGCTCTCTGGCCCCGTGAGCGACTGCTCGCCGCCTAGTTGGCGACTTAACAGCTCACGCTGGAATATGGGGTTGAAGCTTTGGCCATCCGTTTCTGCATCCGCCTCTGTATCCGCTTCTGAATCAGTACCACCGGCTGCGACACCTTCAAAGACCAGATTCATCGTCTCACCCTGAGGCAGCCGTAAAACCGCCACTGCGCCCGTATTCAACTCACCCAAATCGAAAGCTGGCTCAGTCACTTTTGCCGAATGCACAGTAGTGCTCCAGGGTGTCTCGATGGTTAGCTTCAGTGCCTGTAAGCCCATAGGCGCAGCAAACTCAAAGCGCCCATCTGCCGCCGGCCGCAAAAATGTCACCGCTTTGCCTTCACCATCGGTAACAGCAATGCCCGCCTCTGCCGTATCAAGCTTGCCTTTGATCAACGCCCCGCCATACACACGGTCGGTAATGCCCGCCGCCGTGGAACCCTTTGCCACCAGCACTGACTGCCGCAATAAAAACGTTTCACCAGGGTTAAGATCTGCCAACAAACCACTAATAAAACTCACGGGCCCCGGCGTGCGCGACCACCACGAGGGGAACGACACTGTGAACGCACCAAACAGCGAAAAATCTTGGCCACCTAACAGAAACTGATGCAGGGGCTCTTGTGTGCCATCTTCATAGCGCAGCAGAGCACCATCGTTTTTGACGCCGTAGGTAATCGAGGGTTGAATATGCCGACTGCCCAACAAGATTTGTAAATCGGCTACCGCCACCGAGCCAATCACCGACAGCTGATCTGAACTATGCACAGCAGGCTGGTTGGCGCCGCGCGAATACTCTCTGGCTTCTGTATCGAGCGTATAAGGCGTTAGCGAACCGCGAGGATGCAACACCAACGAGCCGAACATGCCAATACTCTCGCCCTCGCCCACTCGGGTAATGCGCGTTTCAATATCCAACTCTGCGGGACTAAGCGCTGAGAAAGAGTAACGAATGCGCGCCTCTAACCCCTCTCGTGTGGCACGCGTTTCTACAAACGCCTGCTGAGCATTGCTGCCCGCGCTAATGCTCTGCGTGATGGGAATCTCATTCTTCTGCAGGTTGAATTGCGGGTGGCTGCTGTTCCACTGATCGTTGGCACTGTCGCAATGCCACAAATCTACCAACACGCCCCCGTGCAGCGACAGGTAGCTAGCGTGCTTCTTACTGGAAATAACGGCGCACAGCGTACCGTTAGTGAGAAACCAATCGTCGATGCCGCCAATGCCATCCATGCCAATGGCCGGTAATCGCCCGATGTTTTGCTCGGTAAGCTGAGCGGCATAAAAGGCCGATGGGGAGATCGCATTTTCTTGGGCAGAGTTTTCGGCTAGTACTGCCGGAGATAAAAACAGGCACTGAGCTAATGCCAACGAAAGCACCCACACAGGAACCGAATGAGCCAGAAAGAGACGAACACCCATAGCAAAACCAAAGCACTAGATCGCAAGAGCCACAGTGTGCCATAGTCGGCGATTAATTCTCCTTAAAAATTCGCTGAAGGCACCCACTATGGATTTTGACATCCCCGCCGATGTTGCAACTTTCCTCGAAGAAGTTGACCAGTTCATTGAAGACAAAATAAAACCGCTAGAAGCCAAAGACGACAACATTCGGTTCTTTGACCACCGCCGCGAAGACGCCAGAACCGATTGGGACAGACAAGGCCTACCCAACGAGGCGTGGGAAGATTTATTGCGCCAAGCCAAAGACCTCGCCATTGAAGCCGGTGTATTCCACTACCCCTTCCCCGCAGAGTATGGCGGCCGCGATGGCGGCAACCTGGGTATGGCGATTATTCGTGAGCATTTAGCCGCCAAAGGGCTAGGCCTGCATAATGATTTACAGAACGAACACTCCGTTGTAGGTAACAGTATTGGGCTATTGCTAATGCTTGAATACGGCACCGAAGAGCAAAAAGAGCAGTGGCTTGAAGGCATGCGCACCGCCTCCAAGGGTTTTGCCTTTGGTATCACCGAGCCTGAACACGGCTCCGACGCGACCCACATGGAAACTGCCGCCATACGCGACGGCGATGACTGGATCATCAATGGCGAAAAAACCTGGAACACCGGCGTGCACGTAGCCAGCGCCGATATGGTGATGGCCCGCACCTCCGGTAAAGCCGGTGAGGCGCTAGGCATCACCGCGTTTTTGGTGCCTATGCAGGCACCCGGTGTAAAAGTAGAAGAGTATCTGTGGACGTTCAACATGCCTTCAGACCACGCGCATGTTTCCTTCAAAGACGTACGCGTACCCAACGCCTCTATCTTCGGCGGTGAAGGCAAAGGCCTCATGGTGATTCAACATTTCTTTAACGAAAACCGTATTCGTCAGGCAGCTTCTAGCTTAGGGGCCGCGCAATACTGCGTAAACGAAGCAGTAGCACATGCGAATCAGCGCAAACCCTTTGGCAAAGCGCTAGCCTCTAATCAAGGCATTCAGTTTCCGCTGGTAGATCTGAACACACGCTGTGAAATGCTACGCGCGCTGATTCACAAAACAGCCTGGCTAATGGACAGAGACGGCGCTTTTTCTGTGTCAGACAAAGTGTCTATGTGTAACTACCAGGCCAACAGGCTGTGCTGTGAGGCGGCAGACTTTGCGATGCAAGTGCACGGCGGCATGGGCTACTCGCGCTACAAGCCCTTTGAACACATCTACCGCCACCACCGGCGTTACCGTATTACCGAGGGCGCAGATGAGATACAGATGCGCCGCGCGGCAGGTTATTTGTTTGGCATCATGAAGCAGAAAAAACCCAAGGGCGTTAGCTAATGCAGGCGCTGCTAAACAGATTCAGCCGAGCCCTCTGACGACCTTAAGCTCCCCTTCTATGAGGTCGGCAAGCGTGTATGTATCCATAACACCTATGAATGCAGCAGAGGCCTCTGCGAATACCCCCTTCAATCGACATCGAGGAAGCAGCGCGCATTTCAGGCCCGAGCAATCAACAGGATCTAGCGTAGGCTCCATATCGCGGGCTACCGCACCCACGTTGATGTCTTTCGGCGCTGCGCCCAAACGCAGGCCACCCCCTCTTCCACGCTGAGAGTCGATGTAACCCAACCGCGCCAGCTTGTTCACTATCTTGGAAAGATGGTTTGGCGAGAGTTCAAACACCGCGCAAATCTGCTGAATTTTTACCAGTGCTTCAGGCGGCTGCGCAGCTAAGTAAATAAGCGTACGAAAGGCAAAATCAGTCTGGCGCGTTAGCTGCATGTTCTTGCTCTCATGTTCCTGTCCTCATAGCGAGTATAACTAGACATTGATCAAAGATGCATCTATTATGCATGATTAAAGATGCATACTAAATACATCTTTTAAATCACACAGAGGATACACCAGTATGAGCACGCTATTCGAACGCCTAGGTGGCGAACCGGCCGTTGATGCGGCAGTCGATATTTTTTACGAGAAAGTCATTGCCGACGAACGCATTAGCGCTTTCTTCGAACATCTAGACATGTTTGCCCAGGCCAACAAACAAAAGAAGTTTCTAACCATGGCCTTCGGCGGCCCCAATGATTACAGCGGTAAAGACATGCGAACTGCACATGCACACCTTGGTGCCACCGAAGAGCACTTTGCGGCAGTAGTAGAAAACTTAATGGCGACGCTGGAGCAGCTGGGCGTATCGGCAGAAGATCAAGCAGAGGTTGGCAAGATTACCGACAGTGTGAAAGACGACGTTTTAAATAGGTAGGGCCTGAATCAGACGTGAGACAGAGCATGAACGCATGCTCTGGCTTTGCTCTACCTGCCACTTCCGCCGTAGGGATCTTCTGCTAGCAGGTAGGCACGAAGCTCTGCCTTTTTATCGCTACTTGCCAGCCATGCCCTCACCTCTTGGGCTTTGCGATAATCGTCAGTGCCAAATTTGCGTTCGTACAGAGACACAAACGTAGCCTGAGTGTCTTTCGCTCTTAGCTGACTCTGCCATGAATCGGTAAATATTCTGCCGATTTGCGAGGCTAAGCCCTGCCCTTTCAGAAACTGCCACTCACCCGCGTCAAGCCAAACACCACCCACCTGTGGGCTGTAATCGAGCTTGTGATCACTGGCATTACTAATGCGGTACTTCTGCATGATGGTGCCTGTTACGGGGCATATCAGCGCATTCTTAGAGTCTTCTGGCAAATAACCCGCCGCATCCTGCTCCGGAGGCGCAACTTCGCTGCGCTCGCTCCAGTACACAAAATCTTCGATCAGTATCCAATCACCGCTGCACGTAGAACATGAATGCGCGCGAAACTGCTTTTCGATAAACGCCGGTTCAAGAGAATCCGTTTTACAACTTGGACATTTCACAGGCGCGCCCCCTTAGATGTGATGTTGCCGCGTGTTAGCGTCATACCCGCCATCGGCCCACAACAGGCAACCGTGAACGTAACTGGAAGCGGGGCTTAGCAAAAACATAATGCAGCTGGCGATTTCTTCTGCCTCTGCCGCACGCCTAATAGGCGTAGCATCTAACAGCGACTCCATAATGGGGCCGTATTCTTTGCTCTCAAATAATGGCCGCGTCATTGGCGTAAGCGTAGGGCCAGGAGCGATACCGTTAATGCGAATGCCATCGCGGCCATAGGCCATAGCATTAGTTCGCATCCAATAGTTCAGCGCGCGCTTGGTTTGCATGTAGTGCGTGCCAGCGTCTATTTCTTCGGCACGCTTTAACGCAGCGGGTTCATCTACTGCCAGCAAGGCTTCGAAGAAGGCTTCATCGGGCTCGATCATAGGTGAAGAGTTTGAGCAGAGCAGTACTACTGCACCGGATTTTTTTGCCAAGGCCCCGCGCACGCCCATCAGCAACTCAACCGTACCAAAATAGTTTAGCTTGGTGATTAGGATATCGGGGGCACTACCGCCGCCCAGGCCAGCCAATGGAATAAAACCATCTAAACCGTCTGGCGCTTTGCTCAGTATTGCTTCTACGGCGGCTTGCCGGCCATCGGGCGTAGTTAAATCTGCAATAATATCGGCGTCTTTGATGTCAACGGTGATGAGGGAGTGACCCTCAGCAATCAACTTCGTAGCCAACTCTGCGCCAATGCCTGAAGCGCTTCCGGTAAGTGCGTAAATTCCCATTACAGTATCCCTGCCTAAATATTTTCAGCCAGTGTACGCAATCTACAGTTGATATGAACCCGCAGGGAGAGCTTTAGGCGCTGATTAACGCAGCCTGATAGATAACTAAACCAGCGTAAGCTGGAGAGCGCTCAGCGGCGGCGACGCACCGCCACCAGGCCAAGCAGAATCAAAGCCAGTGAAGATGGCACGGGAACGGTACCCACCAGGCGGGGCACAAAGCCAACGTTATCGAGGAAGAAGCGGGTATCTGCGCCATCAGACTCATCAAAGAGCGCAAACGATAACGCCACCGGGTTACCGGCAAGCGCAGCAACATCGAAAGAAACCTGCTGCCAATCGGTGGTCACCGCAAAATCGGTACCCGATGTAAACAGCAAATCAGTAGGGCCAACGCCCAACGCATCATACACAGCGACAGTAAGCGCATCGGTAAATAGCGAACCACCGGCCTCGGTAAAATCAGGCGAGCTAACCGCTCGAACATCGAATTCAAGCGTTACGATATCCGAAGGCAATAGAAACGCATTCGGAAAATTGAAATTGCCATCATCGCCCTGCACTAGAATCGCGCTGAAGGGATTAGCGTTGTCACCAGGCTGTGTCGATAGAACCGCCGCACCATCTTCAACCATGGCGTCGGTGGCGCCTGCATTGGTCCACTGATCTAGCCCGGCTGAAAAATCCCCGTTTTGCAGGGGCATTGCCTGGGCCGCTGTAGTCCCGGCCAGTATGAACAGCACGGTGGCTAACGTCTTCCTTATAATCACGTTGATCTCTCCTTGAACCCCAGTGGGTAGCGTATTTTTGCTGACTGCATCTTTACTACAGTCATCTGCAAGAAATATACCACGCGCACTGGCTCGCTCTTAAACCTCAGAGCTGGTGCAGTGGCAAATCAGCTATCTCCACCACATTACCCGTTGGGTCAACCACCACTACCCTATCAACGCCGTCGGGACCTTTGGCTGGCCCGAACGCAAACCGAATACCATTGCTGCGCAAGCGCTCTACCGTGGCCTCAAAATCATCAGGTGCTACCGCAAAGTGCGGCCCGGGCTGTGAAGCCAGTGGCTGAAACGCCTTGTTTTCAACCACGTGCAACTCTGCATTCCCCAGTAGATACCAGGCGCTGGAGAACTGCTCTGCCACATCATCGGGCCGGGGCAGCTCTTTGAGCCCCAGCATTTCACCGTAAAACGTTTTGGCCTTTGGCAAATCGTGTACACAAATTGCCAAGTGATGAAGACCCGCTACATAACCTTTCATAGTCTTACCTTACTCATTGTTATCGCCCAAGTGTGCCGCCACCTGCTCAGCACGTTTGAGCCAAGCTAAGGGTGCGTGTGCTCTGCGCTCAATGGCGAGAGAGTGTGAATGCCGTGAATGCTACCGTCACCGTTGAATGACAAATATTGAGTGCCGCGCCGAAATACCGGCCTGCAACTTTCTTGGCCCAATCTCTCAGACAGGCCAGTAAGAATAGTAATGCAACGCAGGTTGTTTTCCACACGCCACGTGCCGCTAACTTCACCAGAGGCTTCGCCATTGTGCCATCGGTTGAAGAAGCGCCCATCGGCATGCCAGTAATTAACGGCTCGCGTTGCTGCGGTATCCTGCACTTCGGCGTCATCACGAACATTCGAGAACGCGTGCACAATCTCGCTACCCGTAAGTTGCACTGCGCCAGTAGGCTCTACGGTATCAACCCCTGCATTGATAAATTCTGCCAGCACTACTGGGGAGTTTGCCAAGAGTAGTAGCCAGAAGGCGTGTAGTAACTTCATAGAGGGTTGTTACGCTTCTCAGTATTCATGGCATTGCTGGGGCATTAGCCAGGTTGATGGCACAAAGGGTTCTGGCCATTAGCCGCCAGCTCCACTACTGTTGCCCAAAAGGATAAAGGCAAACCTATGGCATTGAAACCAACGATCTATAAGTTGAAGATAAACTTATCGGATATCGACAAAAACCACTATGACACGCTCTCTTTAACAGTAGCTCAGCACCCCTCTGAAACGCTAGAGCGCATGATGGCACGGGTTTTAGCCTACTGCATGAATGCCCAAGACAACCTCTCATTCACCAAAGGCCTGAGCGAACCCGATGAGCCTGATTTATGGGTGCGCACTCTGGATGACCAAATGTCGATGTGGATTGACGTGGGTGAACCAGCAGCAGACAGGATTAAAAAAGCGACGCGCTTAGCAGCCGCCGTGAAAGTCTATAGCTTTAATAGAAAATCAGATGCCTGGTGGAATCAGGAGTCATCGAAGTTTGGCGAGCTTGGCGCATCTGTTTTTCAGTTTCGGTGGGAAGATATGCAGGCGTTGGCTGCGATGGTTGATCGCACTATGGAGTTATCCGTTACCCTTTCGGGGGATTCGGCTTATGTGGCTACAGACGGCGCAGAATGTGAAGCGATCTGGAGTACGCTGCAAGAGTAACATTTTGGAGACGCTTGATCGATTAGGTCGAAACCAACCGCCATACCACTATGTTGAATCTCTACGAGGGAACGCCAGTTTCCCAAACTCGGCAACTAGTATTGTTTCAGGAGCATCGACCGAACCACCCTGCGGAGACTGTGGGGCAAGCCTAACCCACGCCTCCAACATTTCACTGCCATCATTCATTAACAAAAACAATTCTGAGAAAAATTTTCCAAAGCGATCCCCCTTACGCGCTAACTGATACGGCCTGAGTTTCCTGCCAATATGCGCTCGTAAGCACCCTCTAAGCCACCTGGAAACGCTAACTTATCGTAAGTTGAGTGGAATTCTTTGCATGCCGACTGCCACTCCCGTTTTTTGTGCTCATTGGTTTCACGGCTGTTATATGTTTCACCAATTCGCGAATGGAGTCGGTTAACGATTTTCTCGTTCTCTCGAATCTGAGAATCAAAGTGGCCCACTCAGGCACCTAACGCCGAAAGCAAGCGCGCGTTTACGCGTCGCTTTGCCTCTTCTTGTTAGCTGCGATATCTCGCAAGGAACCGGAAACGTATTTATGGATAATGCTCGACACCAAAGTTTGATAGGGAACACCTTCTTCAGAGGCTCTTGACTGAACTGCAATAAGGTCACGATTCGATATACGAATATTTATCCGTTTGTCTTTCTTAAAGGTGTTAGTGGCGGCAGCCTCCAATTCCTCTTTTCTGGCTTTTGTGAGAATTGACACAAAATTGCCGGCTTCTACAGAATCTAGAAGCTCCTTTTCCTCTTTAGAGAGTTTTACCTTACTCATGAGTCACCCCTCAAATACAGTTTTGTAAATTTTCTGCTCGGTATCACGGTCTTTAGAAAAATCTCTTCTTCAGTCTCCACGTATGGCACCAAATAAGCATATTGATCTATCTCCACCACGAAAATCTTCTGGTGGGGATAATCCACTGCATTGGGGTGGCATATGTCATCCAGAAGTCCCCCATTCTCAATATGAAAAATGGCCTCTTCAAAGGACCTACTTCGCTCTTCAATAAGCTGCTGATTCTTCTCTGAGTTCCAGTTAAATACCTTCATAAAGCAAAGATTAGCACAATTGTGTGCCTTTTGTCATCAGGCGTGATGACGTTAGAACTGAGCGCGATGTAGGCAGCCAACGCTCACAGTTAGAGCTAATAATCACCAAACTCTGAAACCAAGAAATCAAAGACCCGCCTGATTCGACGATTTGTCCTCAATTCATTGTGCGTAACTAGCCACAAATCCATGGTTATCAGAGGAAGGTCAGCCATAACCACACGCTCAACAAGCGGCTCATTATCGCCAATGTCTTCTACCGTGGCAGAAATTGCCACTCCCTGTTTCACTAGCTCCCACTGAACAACATGGCTATTAGAAACAACTGGAAAATTTTGCTTGGTTAGATTGAAGCCCTGAGAATTGAGCAACGTCATGAGGCGGCCGGATTTCTCAGTATCGATGAAGTTCGCCTTGTTCAACTCGGCGATCGATTGAGGATTACCCAGTTGCTGCAGATAGCTTTTGGCTCCGTAGAGATGGGCTCGAACACTGCACAGCTTTTTTGCAATCAACTCCGGCTGTGTGGGACGAAAACTCCGAATAGCAATATCAGCCTCTCTTCGATTGAGATCACGCTCCTCGTTCGTTGAATTTATTTCTATCTCGATGCCCGGTTCCGTCTCCCGCAAAGCCTTAATAATTGATGGGAGCATAAACGTGGAAAGGAGTTCGGTGGCGGTGATGCTAACGTTGCCCTCGATCACATCCGACTTACCCGAAGCCGACAAAGAAAACTGGTTGGCGGCATCTCCCATCAGGCGCACATGTTCTAATAATTTGATGCCGTTGGGCGTTAGCTCCAGACCTCGCCCGCGCCTAGTAAATAGATCGAATCCAATCTCTCGCTCTAGTGCCGCCACCTGTCGCCCCAGGGTAGGTTGTGTCATTCCCATAGCCCGAGCTGCCGCAGCTAGCGAGCCCTCTTCCGCCGTTACCAAGAAAGCTCTCGCACGGTTCCAGTCGAACGTTATTGATTTCCAATCCATACAAATATGCATATCTGATGTCCAGCTCTAATCATATTGCTTTCATTTATGCATTGGTAGGATTGCCGACCCTAAATCACGTTAACAGGACTGATAAAGATGAAATTACCCATCATTGCACTCACCGCCGTCGCGCTATCGCTCGGCGCGTGTGCGAGCCTGATTCAAACCGCCTCCGTTTCGGAAGCCTACAAGCACTATGAGCGTGAGCAATACGACCGTACGTTAGAGCTAATCACACAGGCAGAAAATACAGAGGCGATGTCGACTGACACGAAAGCCGAACTGACTTACTTAAAAGCAATGACTTACGCGAACCTGGGTGAGGGAGAGATAGCTAACACGCTTTACGAATACCTAGCCCAAGAGCACAGCAATTCGCAATACGGGTACATGGCTGCCAAGAAATTGAATAGCAACTAAGCAACGTCAGCCATCCAGTTTTAAGCAAACGTTTACCCGAGACCTTACACATGAAAGACATTATTGTTTGGGCAATACATGCCCCCGCGGGAACGCTCGTTTTAGTGACAGCTGTCTTTGCCATGTTCGCTGAGAAAGGCAGTGTACTGCATAGGAAAGCAGGTACCTGTTTTACTGTAGCCATGATGGTCATGTTAGTTTCGGGCGTTGCAGCCGCTTACCTCAAAAACTCCATCGGCGACATGATGCTGGGTGCAATAGTAATCTATACCGTGTTCACTGCCTGGTTAGCCGTCTATCACAAAAAAAATGAAACGGGCCTCCTGGAAGTCACTGCGTTGGTGTGGGTTGTCGGTTTCGCCATTACTGCATTTTCTATCAGTATGGGTTGGCGCGAGGTAGAGGCACGCCTTGCCTATCTGATGTGGGGTGGTTTAGCGACTCTCTGCGCCTTGGGAGACATCCGTAACATTTACCAGTCGGGGCTTTCTGGCACTCAACGCATAATTCGACACGTGTGGCGCATTGGTTTTTCACTGGTATGGGCGGCATTAGCATTCACCGACAAAATCGTAAAAATGATGGGCGCTAATCTCAAGAGTATGCAGGAAGAGCAGCTGATACTCATCGTGGCGATGCCTACCATGCTCATACTTATCACCATCCTGTATTGGGTAGGCAAAATCTTGTTTTTCTCGCGCGAGAGATTTGCGGGCTACGGTGAGCCGACTGGGTGAATGGGGATGCCTGAATTAGGCCGAAAGACTTCATTTGCAATTTGATTCTGAGCCTTTGCTTTTGGCTTGTTTCAGTTCTCTAGCGTTTTCTGAGTGTCCGTTAAACTGGGGGAGCTTCAGTCTGACACCATGATTCCTCATATACAGAGCTGGTCAGTCGGCTACACAATGAATCTTTGCATCTCAATAGAGCTGTCCGTTAGACTGATCAGAGACAACTTGGCACAGATGATTTACGCCAAATTCGTGACGCACCCGAGTCATAACAAGGAGAGAATATGAAGCTCGCGAGAAACATTGCAATACTATTGGCTATACTGACTCTATTCGGCTGTGCAACGTTTCGCCCTCCTTGGACACGGCTAGCCGCTGTTGACCACCCGACAGATTTCGAACGCAGCTACGAGCCTCTCGTGAGTTACAGCGTTTCGGTTGGCGACAGAATGCTCGGAGCATCTAAGGCACGCATGATTGAGTACTACGAGCCCTTGCAAGAGTACGCCATTCCTTGGCGAGGTGCCCGCCTTGCTTCATCTAAATGGTTTCCGCAGTACCGCTGGAATGGCACGGAGGGTGATTTTGTTTTGAAGTCACCAAATTATTTCAATGGTGCCATCGGAATCATCTCATCCGAAGAGGGCGCTGTCCCACCTAACCCTGTGATGAGAATAGATGGGAAGGGTTCTTTGGACAGATACCCAATCGGAAACGCGGACGAAAATTCTCCAGTTTTCCGTAAACAGGTCATTTTAATACCAATCGACGACGGGTTTCAGTTTGAGCTTTTGTACACAGGGCGCTCTAAGGACAGCATATCGATTTTGTATCGCGAATACATCGGAGACCTTTCACGTAGTTCATTTTACCAGGAGCTTACTTACGATCTGGCTGAATCAAATGTCATTCAATTTCGCTCGATACGCATCGAAGTAGCCGAAGCTACAAACTCAGAAATTCGGTATAAGGTACTCGAAGACGGCAATTTGGAATGGGCTCTTTGATAAATGCGGGCAGATTTATTTTCGAGTCCAGTTCTGCGCACAACACGAGAAAAAATAAACCTGTCCGCATTCATTAGTGCTTCTCAATCAAACTTTGTTTTCCATTCGGGATTTTACCATTCGATTCTGTAGCTCATGAGGCGCCTTGCACTCGGCCAACTAACGAGTTGGCCGCAAAACTAAAGAATCATCTTGCACAGGATGATACTCCGAAATTCTTGCTAGAAAACATGCTCTTACGCACGTACTAATCTCGGTTTATCCCCGCATTTCAATTTGCGCGAACTCTCTGCACGATGACTTATTTGGCTTGGAATTTTGCTACAGCCTGAACGCCGCAAGTTAGGGCGGGCAGCCCGGAGAGAAGCGCAGAGTTGACCGTCCCAGCGAAGCGGCAACCTCGCATTGTCAGGCGATTTGTTGATGAGGGCAGCGCTCAAACAGGGCATGGCTACTTTGACTTTGCAATGTATTCGCTTACGCTACCAACAAACGCGTTGATTCGATCACCACCATCAGAGATTGGCGACGTATATATTGGTGTAGGCGACGAAGTGTCGGAGCCAGGTGAAATCATCCATTGTGAAGAATCCGGATTGTCCACTCGAGCCCAAAGTATGTAGTCATAGCTGGGAGCGCTCAATGGATCTCGCTGAGAGAATTCTTTGATATCAACAGTTTCAATGATATTCCTTTTCTTCACTCCCTCAGCCATCGCATAAAAGCCGTAGTAAAGCACTGTAGCTATGTATCGAATCTGCTCTTCAGAGGCTGCCCCGGTTACAAGAACTGCGTTCCTGGACCAGTTGACTGACGGTGTGTATACCAGAATAGAACCTTTGACAGCATTTTCTAAAGGAGTAACCGAGTTTAGCTTCCCCCGCATATCGGCTCTAGCTGCCTCAATCGCTTGGGCAGATGTCGTATAATTCTGATTGTCATAAGTCCAAGTCGCAGCACAAGAAGTTAAAAATGCTACAAAAATTGCGATCAATCCAATTTTTTTCATTCTTCTTCTCTCATCAGTTCGTTAAGTATGATTTGCCGCTACTGCGGCCGCCTAACGCCGACAGCATGGGCGCGCAAACCGTGAAACGGTTTGTGTGTCCATGTGCCTGTTATGGTTAAGTGGAGAAAAATAGTGCATACGCGGAGTCAGGCCAATTTTACAGATAGAAACATCAGGCCCAGCATGCCACCAACCCATGCTATGTAATAGCCGGCCAGCCAAAGGTCGCCGCCCGCGACGGGTTTTAGCCCGATCATGGCTAGTAGCGCATCTTGCGGCTTCAACTTGTAACGAAAAACCAATAACGCCAGAAACACTACACCGCCACCCACAAAGAGACATTGCGCTGCTACTCCGAAAGGTCCATTCCATACCGAATCAATAAATGCATCATTCATCTAGAGTTTCCCGTCGATATGACACTTAACAGCTATGTATATGTTGTAGGCAAATATAGCCATTCTGTCTACATCTAGCCATGGGTAGTTACATACAGCCATAGATGGCTACTAGACATGTGCACATATAGCCATTTAGTCATCAAACATCTCCACGTCTGTGCATTGCTCAGCCAGTCCTTGAACCACTCTACTAGCAAACCCAAAGCAACCGCAGTGCTATACGGCATCACCCACACTTTTCTGTCCACACTCCACCGCGCCCCACTAGATTTCGCGGCCGCCCTCAGCGAGCTCTATTCATAAGCGATGGCCACCGCCACTAGCTGTTGCCGCTTGCGCGAATGCACTGCGTTAAGGGAAATGGCCGGATTAGATGGTTCGTGCTCGTCCACTACGATCTCTAAAGTAGTTACAAGCTAGCGGTTTTCACGTCGGTAGCGCCATGCACCCCCTACCCCCCAACAATCACCTCCCGCCAAAGCTTGGCATGCGCCTGCATCCCCTTCGCATTGAAGTGACAATTATCATGACGATAAAGCTCACCCTGAATGGTGTCGGTATCTGGTCCCGCCGCCATACCCGGTAGTGTGGCTAACTCCTGCTGCGCAGCGCGCACAGAGGCTTGGCCGGCTGCGATATTAGGGTCTGGGTCGATATGCGGTATTTGGCAGTGCGTTGCCATGGCTACATGAATGGGTGCATTTACGCCTGCGTCTAGCAGCACAGATTGTAGAAACTTAAATTTCTCTACGTATTCAGCCTGCGGAGTTGCTTCACTGGCGTCTGTCTCGCCCTGGTGCCACAGCACATGGGTGGGGGTAATGTTGTTGTCGTTTATCGCCTTGGTTGCCCGCGTGAGTACAGGATGCAAAAAGCCATCGGCCTGCCATTGCGAGATGCTAGAGCCACCTATGCCGAAGGGCGCTATCAGCACTCTGTTGTAATCGCCGTTAACGATGAGCTTGTCGGCCAGCACACCCCATACAGAGCCGCCCGGGCCATCGGGGCCAAGTAGTGGGTCTTCGGCCAAGTAGCATTTGCCATCGTGAATATTGAAATTGGCCACTGGCCCTGCGGGTATGTAACGGGCCTCACCGGCGTTCGCGCTATTGGATTGCCCAAAGGTTAGCAGCACGGCAGCGCCCTCGCCCTGGTAGTCTGCGCAGCTCACTTCTTGGCGCCCCTCGGTATTCTGAAAGCCGCACTCCAGAGCGGGTGTGTCGCCGCAGGGTTTGTAGTCTGGCCCAAATACGCTCAGTAGGTTGGCGGCGCGCACCATAGAGCGCTCGGCCAGGTGGGGGGCGTATTTACCCGCTAGCGCGCCTAACCCATACACGTAGGCGATGCTCACAAACCACAACACTAAAACAAC
>JBGCFE010000011.1:0-3457 GCA_045106775.1 Halioglobus sp. | reverse complement strand
GACAGAAAGTTTTCCGCCTTACGCTGGGCAGCGTGTGCATCATCATCTTTGGCGGCGGGATCGCTTGGTATTACGGGCACGTCAGCCGGTCTCTTGAAGAAGACGGCGCCAGAGGCCTTTAATGCCACACCGAAGAGGATGATCGCCAGTACAGTTTTCATGACAAGCCCTCCTTTAATTGGCTATATATTGTACACACTTACTTGTACGTGTAACCCTAGGTAACAGATCACAAGGATTATGTGTTACCCACTATCTACTCTTTACAGCCCTTTGACAACTACCTCTGACGTTAATTGCGGCCAAATAAAGGTGATTTTGCACACTCTAGGGTGATAATCGAGTATAAATATACATACTCTAGGTAACACTACGTAACAACTTTGACCCGCCTCATCTACCTACAGTACCAGAAAAGAACTAAATTACTGACTAGCACAGCTTGATATACTCGTTAATGCCCGCACAAAAAGTCAGCAAACTTGATGAGTACACGTCTAAAAAACCTAATCGCAATCGCCGTACTAACCGCCGCCATCGGCGCCTGCAGCACCGTAAGGCCCGAACTAGCCACGCTGTACAAAACCGAACAAAGTGACGGCTCGCAGCCCCCAGTGATTCTCGTACACGGCGCCTTTGGCGGGCGAATCTGTGACAACAACGCTCAAGGCCAAAAACAGGAACACTGGCCTGGCGGCCTAGTGAAACTGCTAATAGGCAATTACCAATCACTGGCCTTACCCATACCCAACACACCCTATGCCACACAGCAAAAACCATTATCTGTCTGCGGCCTGACAGACACCGTTGCCGGGTCAGATTTCTATGGCGAAATAGAGAACACCTTAATCGGCCCCGGCGGCTACCAACGCACCGAGCCGGGCACACCCGTCACCGGCAAGCAACGCCGCTACTACCGCTTCATCTACGATTGGCGCCAGGACAACCATCAAACGGCGGCCCTTCTTAATACGCTAGTCGACCAAATTCGCGCCGACCACAACAACAGCGAGCTGCAGGTCGACATTGTCGCCCACAGCATGGGCGGGCTCGTTACCCGCTATTGGTTGCGCTATGGCAGCAGCGATGTACTCAACAGCAATGACTTTCCCATTAACAACGAAGGCGCCAGCAAGGCTCGCAAAGTCATTTTAGTAGGCACGCCCAACCTCGGCTCAACCAGTGCACTGCAGCAAATACTCATTGGGGCCGATTTCACCGTGAACGATGTTGCTCCAGAAGTGCTGCTGAGCTTCCCTAGCGCCTACCAACTCATGCCGCACCCCATTGTTGATGCGGTGGTGGGTAGTGATGGCATACCCCTGGAGAGAGACATCTACGATATCCGGGTTTGGCGCGCGCTGGGCTGGGGCCCGTTCGACACCAAAGTACAGCAGCAACTGCAGAAAAAGGGTTGGAGCACCGAGCACCTCGATGCACTGGAGCGTTACGTGGGTATCCATCTGGAGCGCGCGCGGCGCTTTGTGTGGTCACTCACGGTTAAAAATGACATGGCGCCCCATGAGCTGATTATGTTCGGCGGAGATTGCGTCGCCTCCCCTGCTCGCATCCTCATAGAAGACATTGGTGAAGAATCCTTCGTGCGACTTTGGCCCAATGAAATCAAACATCCCCGCGCCGGCATCAACTATGAAGCACTCATGCTTGAGCCGGGTGACGGCGCTGTCACCAAAGCCTCGCTGCTAGCCCGCACCAGGCTAGACCCAAGTATCCCCCGCCATCGCTACAGTGATTTCCCTCTCGACTACGCCGTCATGTTCTGTGGCGACCACACAGATCTACCAGGCAACATTACCTTTCAAGACAATCTGCTGCATATTTTATTGAGCCGCTAACGCTTCTGTAGACTTTTTCGGCAATATCACCAATACTGTATATATGTACAGTATTGGTGATAAAATGGGCCTAGTGCCCGCGGCGCATTTCCCCCATCGCACAATAGGCTCAAGGCTGTTTACGGGCTCAAGGCTGTGAGCCTATGGCTATGCCTGCGTTTTGAGCAGCTCCCGCTGCAGTGCCTGAACCGCAGCGAGGATCAACCCGTTGCCGTACTCGCGCAACAACGTGTTTTACGCATGAACGATTGTGCTGCTGCATTAGGTGTTCGCCCGGGCATGGGCACTAACACCGTGCGCGCATTGGTCGGCGATGAACCCATTCAACTGTTAGAGCGCAACCCTCAATCAGAAGAGCAAGCGCTCGAACAACTGTGCTGCTGGGCATACAGCATCACCCCGACACTAAACACTTGGAAAGCAGATTGCCTGCAACTTGAGATAGGCGGCTGCCTAACACTCTTTCGCGGGCTGAACAGGTTATTAGATGAGGTGCGCAGCGGCATTAGTAGCCGGCACTATCGCGCTCAACTGGGCTTAGCATCCACACCCAAGGCGGCCTGGCTATTGTCATTCGCAGAGGAAGACAACGCTCTGGCAATCACACAGCCACTCGAACAACGGCTAGCACCATTGCCACTGGGCTTATTGGAAGAGTTCGACAAAGCCGTAGATTCACTGCGCCGCGCCGGCCTGCATACTCTGGGCGAAGTAATCGCTCTTCCCCCCGCCGCGCTAGGCAGGCGCTGCGGTAAAGCCTTCACACTTTTCCTGCAACAAACGCTGGGGCAGCGCGATGATCTACAGCACGATTACCAGCCCCCCGAAACATTTAACGATCAATACTGGTTCGGTTATGAAGTAAAAACCAATGCAGAGCTAATGCCTGCCGTACAAAAACTCCTTCAATCGCTTTGCCTTTTCTTGCGTAACACACAGTTACGCAGCAGCGAAATTCAATGGCAGCTCATGGGCATCGATAACAAAGTGCGCTCTATCAAAGTACGCAGCAGTAGCAGCCATAGCGATTGGAAAAACTGGCATCAGCTAACGTGTATTCGTTTTGAGCAGCTAGAGCTAGAAGGCAGCGTAGAAGCGCTTGCTCTAGTGTGCGAAGCGCTCGCCCCTGGCCAGCAAGAAAACATTGATTTGTTTAGCCCGCGCAATCAACGCGAGCCGTTAGCCAGCCTACTCGACCGCCTGCGCAGCCGGCTCGGCTTACAGGCTATCGAAAAAGTTGGCTGCCGCGATGAGCATCTTCCAGAACTCGCCGTGCTGGTCAGCAGCGATGACGGCACCCACACCAAGCCAACACAAGAGCACTGCCTGCAGCGACCGTTTTGGTTAATGCCGCAACCGCAACCACTAAAACAATACGGCAAACAACTTTACTGGAAAAGCGCACTACAGCTTGTCTACGGCCCAGAGCGCATAGAAGACAATTGGTGGCAAGAACCTGTTAGCCGCGATTACTACATTGCCGCTGGAAGCACGGGTGAGCACTATTGGGTATTCTATGATCGCCTTGCCAAGCAGTGGCTTATTCAAGGCATTTTTTCCTGAATCAACATTTTTAACTACGTTTTCGCAAGGCCCTGCAA